>CAZZCF010000206.1:0-6436 GCA_964652955.1 uncultured Leptospirales bacterium | reverse complement strand
TTAACGAAGAGGAACAGATCAGGCATGTCATTGAGACTATACCCGATTTTGTCGACAGGATAGTCGTTGTCAACGACTGTTCCACCGATAGTACTGAGAGAATAGTGCGCGAATATCTTAAAAAAAGCGATACGGCAAGAAGAAAAATCATTAAGGAAAAGAGGGAAATCAAACCCTCCAGATACAATCAGGCTGATATTATACTTCAAAAGATAAACGAGAAAGAAGACAGTCTTTTCATCTCTTCGGAAATAGTCAACGAAGACCAGGAAAACGGTAAAATTATTCTCATCAATAATAAAAAGAACGGCGGCGTCGGGGCTGCAATTGCGCGAGGGTACAAGTGGTGCAGGGATCACAACATCGACTGCACTGCGGTCATGGCAGGAGACGGACAGATGGATCCCGCCGAACTGGAGAGCATCTGCATGCCGGTAATCGACGAGGGAATCGACTACGTCAAGGGGAACCGGCTCATCCACCGAAGCGCCTGGCTCGTCATACCTAAAATTAGATATTTCGGGAATTCAATTCTCTCAATTCTCACCAAGATAGCTTCGGGCTACTGGCATGTCTCCGATACGCAAACCGGCTATACCGCAATCTCTCTCAAAGCATTAAAAGCAATACGACTGCACAAGATATACAGAGGCTACGGCATGCCAAACGATCTGCTGGTTAAACTGAATATCGCCTTCTGCACCGTAAAAGAGGTCGAGATTAAACCGGTTTACCGTGTTGGCGAGAAGTCAAAGATGAAGATATTCAGGGTGATGCCGAAAATATCCTGGCTGCTCATAAAAAGCTTTTTCAAACGATTATGGATCAAATATCTCTTCCGTGATTTTCACCCGCTCTTTCTATTCTATAATTTTTCATTTCTGCTCACTCTTATTAATATCCCGTTTATAATTCGAATCATTCAAAATCTCATTGAGAGTAAAAGTATTCCCAACGCCACCCTCTTCGCATTTGTCTTTCTTTTCATAAGCAGCTTTCAGTCGCTGTTCTTCGCTATGTGGATGGATATTCAGGACAACGAAAAATTTTATAAATGATTACAGCTTCGCTTCTCGTTTTTCCTGAGGGCTGCGCCAATTTCTGAGCAGTTTGAGGTATACCGGCTTGAGGACAGGCATTAAATATTTTTGTAATGTATTGGGAATTGAATTCCAGAGCATTATTGGATTAAATACATTAATGAGGCGAACCCGCTTTGAGATTTTCTTGAACTCCCTTCCCGTATAGGGGCTTAATGATTTTTGAAAACCTCTCTTATTATACTCCTGATTGGCTATATCATCAAAATCCTGAATGAATTTCTTGTAAGAATACTCCGGATTCAAGGCGATTTCACTATATGCACAGTCCGCAATATTCTGTAATTCATCATTATCCATTAATATCTTCAATACATCATCAATATTACTGAAATCCTTTTTCAGCGGTATATAGTGTTTCCCGGGTACGAGTATATTCGAATATTCCCCTTCATAGAGAATCATCACCGTTTTCAGGCAGGCATTCTCAAAGCATCGCGGAGAGATCTGATTCATCTTAATGCTCCCTTCATGATCCTTTAAGAATAACTCCTGCACCTCTTCAAACGATGCCTCCGGCTTCACTTTTAAGTAATCTTCGACACGCCATTGCAATTCTCCCGTAAAATCGATCACACTCGCTCCACTCTCAACGCCGAGGGTCGTTTTGCACGATGAAAGAAATCGTATCCATTTTTCGCCGTATATTCTATCCTCCTCTTTATACGACAGATCAACCCGCAATCCCTTCCCATCGATATACTTGAGAAAATCATCCACTATCTTCCATTTCTCAACACCGAGCTCACCCAGTTGAAAGGGCACTTTCCGAGCCCGATAGCCGACATCAACAGGCCGATTTTTAATCTCTTTTGTTGAAAAGCGCAACAGCGATTCGGGCACATAACCCGTGAGTGTATTTATTTTCGTTACACGGGGAAGCTCCCGGGATGGATATACTTTTTCAATTTCTCCATCCGGAAAGCAGGTAAAGAGAACATCAATTTTCAGAAAGCGAATAGTGTCTTTGAGCTTGTTGATCAATCGATATTCATCCTGCGCAAAGAGGATTTTCAGCCCTGAAAAATCCCGTATCCTCTTCTTTGCATTTTCATTGATATGGAAGTTGCCAAGAATAGAGCAGGAGTAGTGTATTACTATCGCATCAAATCTATTCAGATCCAGAATATCAGGGAGCATACCCAATGAGGACAAACGGAAAATAGTATGCCCTGAATAGTGAGAAAATGCATCAATGTGATCCCTGATGGTGTTCGCACTGTACTTCGGATAATGCGATAACAATAATATATTAAAGGGGTTCATAAATTATTCTGAGTCATCATATATTTTCTATGCTTCTCAATACATTTATCAATGAGATCAATATTTTCCTGTGTCCATTCAATTGTCTTAACGAGGCCATCCTTAATTTTCGTTTCAGCCTCAAAATTCAGATCTCGTTTTGCCTTGTCAACACTTCCGAATCGCTTCCCCGAATGATCCCAGGAGCGTTGAGGTAAATACTCAATGCCGCCTTTATTCCCGGTGATTTCATTTATCATCAGCGCTAGATCGAGTATGCTCGTCTCCTTCCCGCTTGCAATGTTATATACATCACCGGGTTTCCCCTTCAGCGCACAGGCGACCAGCCCTCTGCAGACATCATTCACATAGATGAAATCACGCGTTGCAATCCCCCTGTTCTGCACCGGGAGGGGATCGCCCTTGAGCGCCTTGTAGATAAACACCGGCGTTACATTTCGCCATACCGTAGCAGGAGTCCCTCTCCACTTACCCGCACCGAGAATTTCTCCCTGACCGTACACATTCTGGAACCGCGCTCGTACTGTCGGGAGGCTGTGCTGCCGAAAAAAGTAAACCGAATAGAATTCACCGATAATCTTCGAAATAGAATAGGGGCTATCCTGTACCAGGGAAATCGGCGCATCTTCTGTTGTCGGCTTCGCATCATCAAAGGTTTTTTCTGCAGAGGCACATCCTGCCGAAGAATAAACCAGCTTTTTCAGTTTTTTATAATCCTTCACCCTGTTCATCAACCTGAGCGTGGTCAGCGTATTGTTCTCGTGATCCGCAAGGGGGTCATGTATGGAACTCTGATTGCCGTGATAGGTGGCAAGGTGAAAAATATAATCATAGTTATCATCGACACGCTGAAGGACCTCATCGTTCGCAATTGTATTTTCAATAAAAGTAAGCCGGGAGTCTTGGGGGATATTGATCCGCTCCGATGAGAGGAGGTTGTCCACAACCGTTATGGCAACTGTATCACCGGTTTGAAGAATCATCTTCACGAGATTGCTTCCGACAAAACCGGCACCGCCAACTACCATTATGCTGGCCTTGTCAAATACACCTTCGAGTCTTTTCATTTTTTCTCTTCAACCTGTTTCAGATGAGTAAAGGTCTGGGTAATACCGTATTTTTTATACCACTCTATTGTCTTTGCAACGCCCTTCTCAAGCGGTGTGGTTACTTTCCAGTCAAAGTCTTTATTCGTCTTTGAGGGATCTATTAATATAGTGAACACATCATCCTCACTCCTCTGTCTTACTTCAACTTCTTCATTTAGTTTTATTCCGAGCGCTTTAACCGTTGCATCAAAAAGCTCCTTAATTGAATAGTCCGATCCGCTTGATACATGATAGTACCCTCGGGTGCCCATCCCGTCAATTGCCTTAAGAACAACCGCAATAAGATCTTCAATAAAAATAAAATCCCTCCGGGTATCCATGACAAAGCACGGCTTATTATTCGTCAACCGGTGGAAAAAAGTAGGCAGAGGACCGCTCAGATTTCTCGGACCGTATGCATTGGCGAGGCGGAATGATATGAAATCGAGACCTGCCAGCTCCACATACTGCTCACCGCCGGTCTTGCTGATCGCATAACTGCTGCCACCGGGGTAATCCCCGGAAAAGAGGGGGTGTTTTAAGGTGATGGGCTGCTCGACCGGATGTAATCCGTAACAAAGAGACGTTTGAAAATATATAACCCGCTGTACGTTCAGTCTCACCGAAGCCTTCATTACATGTACTGACCCCAGCGCATTGGTTAAGGTATCCTCAACCCAGTTTTCCGGATCCTTATACGATGCAGCGGCATGTATTACCTGATCCGGCTTGAAATCATCAAATAATCTGTCAACCAGTTCCTTCTCGGCGATTGTTCCTTCAACAACTTCAAGGTTATTATGGGGAGTCAGATTATCTCTTCTGCCCGTTGAATAATTGTCGATAACAAGTACCTCATCTCCCCGCTCCAGCAGCCTGTCCGCCAGATGGGAGCCGATAAAGCCTGCACCGCCTGTTATGAGAATCTTCATAATCAGAATCCTCCTTCATCGATCATTTTCCTGTACTGATAGCTCCTGTCGTGAAATGCACGATGCCACAGCTCAAGTGACAGGAGACCCCAGATTTTTCTGCCAAAGCGCGACTCATTGTCAATGTTTTTTAAAATCTCTTCACGATTGAAATATCCCCGCTCGCTCACCTTACGAGAGCTGAATATATCCAGAATATAATCCCGCAACGAACCCTGAAGCCATTCATTCAGCGGCACGGGGAAACCCATCTTATCTTTTCTCTTTACAATAGACTCCGGCAGCACATCCTCCATCGCATCCAGCAGCACCATTTTAAGCGTGCCGTCCTTAAACTTGATATCGGCAGGCATGGTAGCAGCAAACTCCACCAGTTCTCTATCAAGATAGGGAACCCGCGATTCGAGGCCGTGCGCCATGCTCATCCTATCCTCCACCTGAAGCAATCCCGGCAGGAGTGTTTTAAAATCGAAATGGGTCATTTTATCAAAATAGGATTCCTTGCCAACATTTTTCCCATTAAATATACTGCGAAATGTTTCGAAAGGCGAGTAATCGCCCAGCTCCTCCATGAATATCTCATTTCCAAGATTCGAAGCCCTGTTTATAAGCCGGAAATATCTCCTGTCCAGACTTTCAAAGAGCCCCTCCTTCCAGAATTCCTTCAAAAGGGGCTTATAGTTGTTGAGCGCGGTCAGGTTGGGGATTATCGATTCGTAGGTTACCACGAAGTTTCCATTGTACAGGGTCCCCTCTACAGCACCTTTTATGCACTGCTCAAAGTAAGCAATCAGGTAGCGGGTGTAGCCGCCAAAAATCTCATCACCCCCCTGGCCGCCGAGAACCACTTTCCGATATTGAGAAGCAAGCTTGGAAACATGATATTGCGGAAACGAACCGGGGCCGGCGACTGGATAATCGAGGTAATAGATAACCTTTTCAATCGATTCAAGAAAATCGCTGCTGCTGATACTGAGCTCGAGCAGCTCCATATCCTTCATCTCTGCCAGCGCGCGGGAATATCTGCTCTCATCATAGAGATCGCCCTCAGCAAACTTCCCGGTAAAAGCCATTAATTGTGAACCGTCCTGAAAGTCCGATGCAAGAGAAGCCACGATGCTCGAGTCCACGCCACCACTCACATACGCTCCTATCGGCACATCACTGCGAATATGAAACGTCAATGAGTTCATAATCAGGTCTCTTAATTTTTCGGTGAAGTACTTTCTGGTGTGATCGAAGTCTATACGATAGAAGATCTCCCAGTATTTATCAATTGCAACAGTGCCGTTCTTTACGACCATCCGGTGACCCGGCTTCAATTCAAAGATATTTTCAAAGAGCGTTTTCCCGTCAAGGCAGAGCTGAAAAAAGAGGTAATCCTTCAACGCATCGATATTCGTTTTTATCTCCTTCAAAAAGGGCAGGAGCGCCTTCGCTTCGGACGCAAAATACAGAACCTCGCCGGTTTGAGAATAGTAAAAGGGCTTGATGCCGAAATAATCTCTTGCGCAGAAGAGCTGCTTCTCCCTTTCGTCCCAGATCGCGAAGGCGAACATGCCCCGCAGGTGATGAACACAATCAAGTCCCCATCTTCGGTATGCTGCAAGCAGCACCTCAGTATCTGAATTTGTTTTAAAATCGTAATCGGATAATTTGCTCCTTAACTCAAGGTAATTATATATCTCTCCGTTATAGCATATGGTATTGCCATAGGCGTCACTCATCGGTTGCTGACCGGTTTGCAGATCAATAATACTGAGCCTTCGATGTCCAAAGCCGATACTGTTCATCGCATGCGTCCAGATCCCCTCATCGTCCGGACCGCGATGAGCCTGCAGCCTGTTCATTACCTGCAAATGACGATAAAGATCTCTGTACGATCTGTTTTCGATGTTTATGATACCAGCAATCCCACACATTGTATCGCTCGAAATTGTTTCGGTTCAACCTCATTTCAGCATACTTTCACTATTTCTATTGAAGCGATACCGTAAAGATAAAATTAATGTCCGTTCAATAATTTAACATCACCGTAATACACTATCCA
>CAZZCF010000205.1:0-6458 GCA_964652955.1 uncultured Leptospirales bacterium | reverse complement strand
AATACCGCTCTCCTCTGCGAGCGGATTCTCGCAGAGCCGGGTTACGGTAATTTTAATGTTTTTCCCGTGAGAGCGCGCTCTGATAGCGTTTCGGGAAAGGGAAGGGGCCATGTCATCGTCAATCGATAAGAGAAAGATGAACCGCGTGAGAACGGAGAATTTTCACGTTGAGGTTGCCGCCGACGGCTCGAATGATTCTTGCACTGTCGAGGTGATCAATGTCAGCGCGAAGGGTCTCTGTTTTATACGTAACACGGTTGTCGAGCGTGGCGATATTCTGCGGTTCGTCATTCCCCTTGCGGAGAAGCGGGTATCTCTGCGGGGCAAGGTGATACGAATCTCGGGAAGAGAGGTGGCGGTCAACTTCATCGACCGGGAGGAGATCGATTCCTTCATCGAAATTTTCAATAAAGAATATATGCACGGAGAAAGCGTGCACATAGAAGGGAAAGGTGGCCGGAAACCGGCTCGCCATATGAATGCTGATAGCGGCAACGGAGATGATATAGAATCCGCCTTGGATCTGGACGAGGTGTGAAGCTCTTCCCCGGTGCAGTGACGAGCGATTTCAGAGATGGAGCTCGACGATATCACCATCCTGGAGAATGTAATCCCTGTCAACCTGCTGGCCTTCAAATTTACTCGAGCCCCAGACGCGGGCGTGCTTCAGATCATTTGCAAAATCCTGATGAATCTGGCGGGCAAACTCCATGACCGTGCTCTCTTTCTGAAGGATAAAGGGGTTTTTCATGTCGGGTTCCTTCGAAGGAATTTTTGAGTAGATCCGTATCAGGTTGAGCATATCGAGGAGTTTCCGGCTTTTCAGGAAATCCATGTTCATGCCCGAGACCGGCGATACGGGCAGCACCGGGATGTCTATTGGGGAGAGATCTCTGAACATGTCGAGATTCTCCTGTGCCGCCGGCAGGTCCAGCTTGTTGGCCAGTATCATGGTCTGTTTGTATACGTAGTGGAAGTCATGCTCGTTCGGAACCGGACCCCTCGTCAGGGGAGCTATCCTTTTTTCTTCGAGCAGTTTGAGAGTCGACTCGATCTGTTCGAGTATAGTGTCGATGCTGAAGTCTATTACCAGAAAGATGACATCGGCATTCCGTATGATATTGAATACCCAGTAGGGCGTGTACTCCGCTGCGATCGGCGGGAGATCGATCAGCCCAATCTGCACATCCTCGCACTGCATCATCCCCGGCTGCGGTTCCCTGGTTGAAAACATATACTCCGCAACTTCCGGTGTTGCGTTCGTGAGGGTATCGAGCAGTTTCGACTTCCCCGAATTGGGCGGGCCGACAAGGACAATCTGAGCCGCACCGTGCTTCTCAACGTGGTATTCGTGTCGCCGGCTCTTCGATTTCTTGGCCTGCTGGATCTCCTGTTTCAGTTGAGAGATGCGCTTCTTGAGATCGCCCTGCAGGTGATCGGTCCCCTTGTGCTTCGGGATCACTCTGAGCATCTCCTTCGCCCATTTGAGCTTATCTTCGGAAGTGCTGGCTTTCCGGTATTCATCCTCTGCTTTCTTGTATTCGGGAGTGAGATTGGCTGGCATTGCTGTTTCGTTGATTTAAAGATATGAGGTCCCCTCTGTAGGGGCTCCCGGGTATGATTGTTTGTGCCCGGCACGGCCTCATGGCATTCGGGATACAGACATTGATACAATAGAGCGAAGATTCTTTTTTGCAACAACATTTCTTTCGGCAGGCGGGATTTTTTGATTTATTGGCATCAGGAGAAATTGTCATCGGTTCCCTGCACCACTTCCGGGAGGAGCCGCTTCCTTCCCGGGAAAGTATTGACATCGGATTCATGGAATAGTACGATTTCCGTACTACCTGTTGTAGTATAATGCCCTGATATGGTGCCAGAGCACCTCTTATGATTTACAGGAGGAGGAACATGCCTACAATATTCTTCTATGGCCCCCGGCTTGATAAGGATAAGAGCCGGGATATGATACATTCCTTCACCGAGACGGCGAGCCGGCTCACCGGCATCGAGCGGTCCGCCTTTGTGGTCTATCTCAGGGAATCCGGTCCTGAAAATGTCGGTGTCGGTGGTGAGCTGCTGGAGGACAGGCTGAAGTCGCGAGACCGGAAATAGGGAAGGGCGGCCGGTAGCTCTGTCCTCTCTCATTGTCATGGGGCAACAGGAGTGTGGAGCCCCGTGCCGGATCATTTCGGCTCGTCTCAGAAATCTCTCGGTTTCGCAAGTATCTCACGTATCTTGATATCGAAGAACCGGTTTGATGGCTGCGGTGCGATAACAACTGCCGTGTCGGCGCCCCAGCCGGTTCCGGCGACCGCAATAACATCATCAGCCGTAATCAGGCCGGCGTCGCTCGCCATGGCGGTCATCTCGACGCAGACTTTTATCCCCTGGCAGAACATCCTCAGGACGGCATTTATCAGCTCGGACTCCGAATAACCGAATTTTGATTTCAGGGCGCTTCCGATAGTGCGGAGAACCATGGTGCCGGTATAGACGATGCCTCCGGCTTCCGTAATCTGCTCCTCGAGATCCGGTTTCAGCTCGCGCACTCCGAATTCAGCAAAGCCGTAGTTGTGGGTGATGACAATGGGAACGATTCCCGTTCCGCTGCACTTCCGGGCCATCTTCACTCCTGTCTCGCCCGTCGTTGAGGCGATGATGATAGAAGAGATGCCCCGCCTTGTCGCTTCAGCGAGCGCGATATCCAGCGTTGCATCGGTATTGTCCTTGCCGGCTTTATCGAAGTAGGTCATTGCACAGCCCCCTTGTCTTTATACACTCCCGTTATGAACGATGCATCCTCACCCGTTCAGTGTGTATGCGTTCGATTATATCTGTTCCGGGTGGGGAGTGATGTGTATGTTGTTGTCATAACCGGGAACAGTGCTTCGGTTTGTCCCTCTGTGAGCCGGTCGTGGGGATATTCTTCTGCTGAAAATGCTTGATATTCAAGACAGGATTACAGGATATAAAAGATAAAAGCATGTATTATTCTGTGACCACCGTCGTCAACCTGAAGCCGGAAGAGCTCATCGGGAAGCTCTCCTCCGATAGTACTGTATAAGCTGCATAACAATGCGGGCAGCGTGTCGGGGATTCGTGAAGACCGGTACGCCGGCTTCGATGAGCTTTGCGTTCTTTTCGGCAAGGGATCGCCATCTCCCCTTCTCGAGATCGGCGGGCGTTAAATTGCCGGTATGAACGGTGGCCACCACCGGTTTTATCCCCTCCCGTTTTATTTCGATGATGTCCTGAACCTCCCGCTCGATATAGGCGTCCAGCTCTTCAACGCTGAAGGGTCCGCCAACCGTCAGGTTCGCTGCAACGAGGTCGAAGGCGCTGCTTTCGGCCATCATTCTGAAAACTTTTCCGCCAAAATTGCCCAGCAGGGCGTCCGCAGGAAGAATCGAAACGTCGACGGGATTCCGAAGCCATCCCCACCAGAGCTCGGGGAATTCTTTCCTGATCGAATCCTCAATCTCGGGGGGGAAGGGCGCAACCGTAAAGCCGGCCTCCTCCCAGTCGTCGGCGGAGATCACGCTCTTTCCCCCGCCACCGCCGAGAATGCCCACCCGCGTTCCCGTAACGGGTGGGAGGCAATGGAAGGCGGTTACCAGATCGATCATCTCCTCCATGCTCATCGCCTGTACGGCGCCCGCCTGCCGGATCGCCGTTTTCCAGATTGCCGGTGAGCCGGCAAGAGCGGCGGTATGAGACGCCGCGGACTGCATGCCGGAGCTGCCCCTCCCCGCTTTCATGATGATGACGGGCTTCTTCCGTGCCGCACGGCGCAGCACCGGGTAGAATCTCCTGCCGTCTCTGATTCCCTCGATGTAGCAGGCGATGATCTCTGTTGCGCTATCCCCGGTGAGATACTCGAGGATTTCGGTTTCATCGATATCGAGGGCATTTCCGTAACTGAAGACTTTGCTGAAGCGAATTCCCCGGCGGCCGGCATCGTGTATGAACTCGATGGATGAAGCGCCGCTCTGCATGATCATCCCGACAGGCCCGGCTTCTTTCGGGAGACCATATGAAAAGGACAGGCCAATTTCAGGGTGATATATCCCCATGCAGTTGGGGCCGATCAGCCGAACGCCGTGCTCCTGTGCGCGCTTCAGCAGCTCCACCTCCCGTTCCGCTGCATCCTGTTGTCCCGTCTCGCTGAAGCGGGCGGTAAAGAGATGCATCATCTGAACGCCTTTGCCGGGACAGTCCGCGAGAAGGTCGAAGACCATCGATGCCGGAAGGCAGCATATCACAAAATCAACGGTATCGGGTATATCACTCAGCGAGGGATAGGATTGATACCCCAGGATCTCCTGCGCGTCCGGAATGACCGGGTACACTCTCCCCTGATAGCCGGATTCCTTCAGATGGAAGATATATCGGTACTCCATCGAGAAGCTGTTGCCCGATGTGCCTGCAACGGCAATTGAGCGGGGATGGAGGAGCTTGTCCAGTTCGGTAGTCACCTCGCGCATCCTTTCAGGGAGTGATGGTATTCCGTCTGTAGGGGTATACCCCTCTTTCCACACAGACTGTCACAGTCTACCTGCAGGGGATGTCTGTTCAAGTAAAAAAGGAATTCGAAGATCGGTGGCGATATTCTTCAACGAGAGGGAAGATCACCTCATCGATCTCCTTCCGGCGATAGAGCTCGGTGAGCGTTCAGGCGGTTTCGGCTGTCGCATCGAAGATGCCGCAGCGGCGCGATCCCGGTGGAATATTGTGCTCGGGGCTTCTCGGTCCATGGCGTGCGAAGCTCCTTACGTTTTCGCGTGTGCTGGATTCGAATCGTGATGTTGGAAAAGTACAGCAGGTAGCGATGATGTTGAGTGATCTATAGGAAGCTGCAGCGAAGCTGTCAGCAGAGCTTCGGAATTGTATATGAGGGCATGGGCGTTATCTCCTGTAGAGCATGCACTGTCTGATCTCATCCGTGGAAGCATTGAGAACCAGTTTCTTGCCCCACTCCATCGTGGTATCGTGCACGGCTCCCGTGTTGTCGGAATAGTAGAGCATGCTCAATATATAGCCCTCGGAAAAGTCATTGCGCTCCTTTTCGGGCAGCGCAGAAATTTTCTTCTGGAACAGATCGAATTTTCTCTCGCGTATGAGCTGTATGCTTTCGCCCGGATGTAATTTCGTTATCGAGATTGAAGTGTATAATTCTCTCAGGAGCTTCGAATCGGTGCTCTCCGCGTTCCTCAACAGAAAATATACATACCCTGCGTGCAGCAGCTTGTCACGGCGATGTCTGATAATCCGTTTTGCCGCTGGCGCTCTTTCGGCCTCCCGGTGCAATGAACCGTCATGCCGCTCCGGGACAGTAGAGATGAGCACCTCGTCCCGTTGAGAATCGCCAACTCTGCTCACGCCTATCATGATAATAATCAGCAGAGAGGCTGCCAGCGCAAGCGGCAGGAGTGCTTTTCGTATCGGCGGGAACGCACGAACACTTTGCCCTGCAAGAGCCCTGCGTGCTCTGCCGAATGCCTTTTCCGGCAATCCCTGCGGGGGGTCATGCGCTTCGGCACGAAGCAGCTGTGTGCTCTCAACGGTCCTGTCCAGGCACGCGCTGCATTCGGAGAGATGCCGTATCACCCGGTCATATCCCTCATAATCGGGGCCCCGGTCGATAAAGAGGGCAATCTCCTCATCGGTAAGGCACTTTTTCTTTAGATTTTTCATATGCTTCATAACACTTCTTTATTGTAGAGATTTATCGAATCGGTATGATGTGATCCGGCCGACTGATTTTTTCTCCCGATTTTTCTCACCGTGCTATAATTCAACTGAGCCATCATCTTCGAAGATCTCCTCAATGAGCTGTTTCATCTCTGTGCTGAGTGAATCTCTGATTTTCTGAACAATCCTGGAGAGCTGATAGCGTCCGTTTTCGATACCGAGAAAGGAATCGATCTCACGGTAGGTCATATTTTTCTTGAACCTGAGCTTTGCGATCAGTTTTTCTCCGTGCGGGAGGCGCTCGATCTCCTGTTCAATGGTATGCCATGCCCTGTGTGCGCTTTTGTTCCTTTCCTTTTTGAGGTATTGTGTTTCGGGATTCTCGACGGGGCGCTCATTGCGTATGCGTTTCGTTTCCAGTTCATCGGTGAAGGATTCCACCAGTTGTATCCTCTTCCTGTTTCTCAGCTCCTTTCTGATATAGTCCGTTATCAGGTTTCTGCACAGCACGGTGAGATAGGTCTTGAAAGTCGATTCCCCCTTGAACTGCCGTATCCGTCTGCACCCCTTTTCGCTTATTTTTAAGATAATTTCCATGAAGCAGTCATCTATCTCATCATCGGGAAGCCTGTACGATTGGAATTTGGCTTTTATGAGGGAGTAGACATAGCTGCTGAAATCGCGGTAGAGTATCTCCAGAATCTCCTCATCCGAGAGATCTTCCAGTGCGGCATCGAGCGTGCGCCGATCTGCTGAATCTTTCA
>CAZZCF010000204.1:0-6622 GCA_964652955.1 uncultured Leptospirales bacterium | reverse complement strand
GTCAACCTTGAAATACCACCCTTATTGTATTGGGCTACTAACCGGTTCCTGTGAAACCAGGGCCGGGACACTGTCTGGTGGGCAGTTTGGCTGGGGCGGTCGCCTCCCAAAAGGTAACGGAGGCGCCCTAAGGTTCCCTCAGCACGGACGGAAATCGTGCGTAGAGCGCAAACGCATAAGGGAGCTTGACTGCGAGACCTACAAGTCAAGCAGGCACGAAAGTGGGGGTTAGTGATCCGGTGGTCCCGCGTGGAAGGGCCATCGCTCAACGGATAAAAGGTACCCCGGGGATAACAGGCTTATAGCGCCCAAGAGTTCATATCGACGGCGCTGTTTGGCACCTCGATGTCGGCTCTTCGCATCCTGGGGCTGGAGAAGGTCCCAAGGGTTCGGCTGTTCGCCGATTAAAGCGGAACGCGAGCTGGGTTCAGAACGTCGTGAGACAGTTCGGTCCCTATCCTCTGCAGGCGTTGGAAATTTGAGGAGATCTGTCCCTAGTACGAGAGGACCGGGATGGACGAACCTCTGGTGTACCAGTTGTCGTGCCATCGGCACCGCTGGGTAGCTATGTTCGGAAAGGATAACCGCTGAAGGCATCTAAGCGGGAAGCCTCCTCCAAGATGAGATTTCCCTTGGCCTTCGAGGCCACTGAAGACTCCTCGAAGACGACGAGGTTGATAGGCCGGAGGTGTAAGCACAGCAATGTGTTCAGCCGACCGGTACTAATCAGTCGTGAGGCTTGACCATATTATCAAAAGCCCAAGCTAATAAGCTTGGGCTTTTGTATTTGTATAGAATGAACAGCATGTAATTGTTTATACCGCTTGATAGCAGCTGATCGACTACGATACTTTAACAGTGGCGATTCCGATTGAACAGGGGAAGAGCTCGGATCACTATACTCGGAAAGCTTCGAATTTCTTCTGGAACCGCCCTCACGAGTAAAAGACCGGGAACGGTGGCGCGTATTCTCTGCTGATGATAATCGATTATTGAATAGTAGATGAATTGATAATTATTGATGGAGGGCCGAGAAATCGGATTTGGTGTCTGTATTTCATAATGGCATGAGAATATACTTGAAAATTATCCGGTAGTGTGAATAATAGAAGGGGGACTCTCTTTATTTACATTTGTAGTTTTCTTGGCAAGCTTTTTTTCGAACATACTGTGCACGCTGGCAGGCGCGACATAGTGCCGCTGTGAGTACAATATCTGATCCGAGAAGGAAGGTGAGCGTTTATACCGATAGTCTGATATGGATTTTTACCGTGTCGGAAAACGGGGCAATGATTCGGTTTCCTAATTAGGGAATCATATTTAACAGAGAGATTCATCCATCTCTTGTAATGGTGGTACTGCTTTTACGGGAATGGCGTAAACGGATGAAATACTTTAAGAAGTGAATGCCGCGAGAGAAGAGGTGTGAGATGCAATGGACAGGAAGACGTTATCAATCCATTGTCGAGAGTGTTCCCTGCGGGATCGTGGATGCGGATACGCACGGGAATATTGAATTCTGCAACGGTACTTTCACTGCTCTGCTGGGATATGGAAATGGGGAGCTCATCGGGATGTGGATTGGTGATTTGGCCGCTGATGAGATAAGCAGAAATATACTCTCTGAAATAATACAGAAATTGGATGACGATTCTTCTAGAAATGAGGATGACATTAGACTGCTGGCGCGCACCGGTCATGAAGTGGAGTGCTGGACTCAGTGGAGCATCCGCTTCGATGCGAGGCATCATCCCTGCGGTGTTATTTTCGTATTTCAACGAAAAAGCGGACGTGCAAAGGAGCATGTCGATCCGGAGGATCTGTTTGAGGAACGTGCTGCCGAGCTTATCCGGACGAGTGAACGCTATTGCCTTGCAGCGGAAGCGGCTCGGGTCGGCGTCTGGGATTGGAATATCGAAAGGAGCGAGTTTTATGTCGATCCGCTTATCAGGGCAGTTCTCGGTTATCGGGACGATAAACAAACTCATGATATAGCTGACTGGGTTTCCGCTATTTATCAGGGAGATCGTGAATCGGTTATGATGGCGGTACAGGATCACCTGGAGGGGAGAACCGAGCAGTTTTCCATTGAGCAGCGTATGATGCACCGGGATGGCTCGATATATTGGATGCTCATTCGGGGTAGCGCCATTCGGGACGAGAAGGGGAAAGGCATTCGCATGCTGGGAACGTGCACCGATATCACTGAGCGAAAAGTAGCGGAAGAATTGCTTAACGAGAACAAGGAGTTCTTGCGGAGCATTCTTGACAATGTTCGGGACGCTATCGGGCTGCTCGACCTTGAAACGCGAAGATACACGTACCGGAGCCCCTTCAGTGAGATGGTATTCGGTATCTCTCCTGATGATCCTGTTGCTCAGCCCTTCGGGTACAGCATGACTCCAGAGAGGCGGGATGAGTTGCTTCAGATATTGGAGGATGAGATTGTTCACGATGCGGAGCGGGATCCGAACCGCTCTTCGATGTTTGAGATACTTGTTAAGAATCAGAGAGACGGAACAGATCTCTGGATTGAATCCAAAGCAACCTTTATCAGGGACAGCAGCGGAAAACCGCGATATCTGCTCACCCTTGATCGCGATATCACCGAGCGCAAGATGGTCGAGGAGGAGCTCGCGCGATATCGGGAACAGCTCGAACAGCTGGTCGCGGACCGCACGAATGAACTCAGGTACAGTGAAGAGCGGTATCGCAAGCTCATTGAATTCTCTCCCGATGCGCTGATTGTACACACCGATGGAATTATTGAGTTCGTAAATGAATCATGCCTGCGGATGTTCTCGAAAACGCCTGAGCAGGAGGACCCGATCGGGAAGAAGATACTGGATTACGTACACCCGGAATCGAAAGGGATGGCAATTGAACGCTATAGGCGGCTTCAGAAGGTGGATGGCTCCAACCCCCTCGTGGAGATGAAGTTTGTTAAAACCGACGGGGAGCCGTTTTACGGTGAGATCACCTCGACGCCCTTCTCTACCTCAAGTGGTGAACGAAAGATTATGGTGAAGATTCACGACATCACCGAGCGTAAGATGATGGAGGAAGCGCTCCGGGAGAGTGAGAAGCGATATCGGTTTCTCTATGAACGGAGTCCATCAGTTGCAGTTATCATCGACAAGGATGGAGCTATCAGTGATGCAAACGATTCCCTCCTTGTGATGATGGGGAGAGAGCGCGATGAGGTCATCGGGCGGTCGGCGCTTGATTTTGTTGTTGAGGAACAGCATGAAGAGGTGGCCGATGAGATATTTCGTGCCTTGATGGGTGATCCCGGCGGGTCACAGATGGAGATCGGCATCCGCTCAAGAAGCGGTGAGATACGCACTCTTTTACTGTCACCCGGCCATGCATTCCTGCAAGAGGGTGAAGAGATTGTCGGGGTCCTCGCAACGGGGATTGATATAACGGACCGGAAGAAAGCGGAGGGGGCGCTCCGTTCGAGTGAAGAGAAATACCGTCATCTGGTTGAGGATATAAATGATGTCATCTACTCATTTGACAATAAAGGAGTCCTCACCTACGTGAGCCCGGCTGTCAGGTTCTTCGGCTACACTCCCGAGGAGGTTATCGGAGATCCGGTCAACAATTTCATCTATGAGGAGGATATGCCCGTTGTTATTGAGGGCGTTCAGCGTGTACTGAGTGGTGGGGAGCCGATACCCACCGAATTCAGGGTATTCACCAGAACGGGCGAGATTCGCTGGTTGCGGGGATTGGGAAAGTCTATCTACGATGGCGAACGGGTGGTCGGATCGAGGGGAGTTCTGACCGATATCAGCGATCAGAAGCAGGCCGAAATGGCGCTGAAATACCGGGTAGAGTTCGAGAAGATTATCACCGCCATTGCGACAGAATTCATTAATATTCCCTCTGATGAAATTGATGTGGGGATTGACCGGGCGCTTCGGACTGTTGGTGAGTTTGCCGATATCCATCGAAATTACATTTTCATCATATCAGAGGACCGGCAATCGATGTACAACAGTCATGAGTGGTGTGCCGGGGGTGTTGCATCTCGGAAGGATGATTTTCAGCGGGTCGCTCTTGCCGATTTCCCATGGTTCGCAGAAAAGATAGAGAAATGCGAGGTTATCCATATCCCCGCTGTAAAAAACCTTCCTGCCGATGCTGATGCCGAGAGGAGGCAACTCGAGCAACTGGGTATTCATTCAATCATCCTTGTCCCGATGATCTCGCGGGGAGTTCCGATAGGCTTTCTGGGAATGGATTCCGTTTCTGTGGAGAAGAGCTGGCCTGATGATATTGATACCCTGCTCAAGATACTTGCTGAGATATTTGTGAACCTGCTGGACCGCAAACGCAAGGAAGAAGCATTGAACCGGTACGAGCATATCGTTTCATCCTCAACCGAACTGATTGCATTTATTGATGGGAGCGGTATTTTCCGGGCAATAAACGAGGCATTTCTTGCCGCTCTCGGGAAAGCGAGAGATGAGGTTGTCGATAAATCTCTGGTCGACGTCTTCGATGATGAGCTCTATGAAAATTATTTGCGGGAACACTGTGAACGATGTATGAATGGCAATGAGACACAGTTCGAGGGGTGGTTTGACTTCGTCAATCTCGGGGAACGATACATGGAGATTTCACTCTATCCCTTTATTGATCGGAATGCGGTTCAGGGGGTTATTCTGAACCTGCGTGATATTACCGATTGGGTTGACATCGAGAAGGAGATACTTGAAATCAGCACACGGGAAAGGAGGCAGATCGGTCTTGATCTCCACGATGGCCTCGGTCATTTTCTTCTTGGCATTGCGATACAAGCGAGAGTATTGGCACAGCGACTGGGCGGGGAGGGTCTTGATGCGGTCTCTGATGCGCTTGAGATTGAGGAGAACATCAATCGTGCCATCGAGAAGACACGCAGCCTGGCGAAGGGACTGTTCCCGATACATCTTGAGAATATCGGTTTTTCCGAGATGGTTATGGAGCTGGTGGATGCCATGCCGGTTGATGATATAAAATTTCAAATAAGAATTGATCGGGCCGTTGAGAAGTGCGATATAAAAATTTTACGACATATCTATTTTGTCATTGAGGAAGCGGTTTTAAATGCAGTGAAGCATGCCGGTGCAAACCGTATTGGGATACGCCTGACCTGTCGTAACGGATACGGAGTGTTGCGGATTCGGGATGATGGTATCGGCATTCCTGAAGAGTGTGAGCGCGATACTGGCATGGGATTAAGCTTGATGAAATACCGGGCGCGATTGATCAGCGCATCACTGAATATTGCACGGTTGGCAAAAGGGGGGACGGAGATTATTTGCCGATTTCGACTCTCATGATGAGCGGTTTTCGGAGGCGTACCGGTGGTGGGCATTCCGGCACAATCGGTATCCGGTTGCTGCGGGTGTGGGCGTTTTCCTGCTGGACTGCTGTATTTCTTCAATGAATATCACACGAGTTGAGAGGGGTGATGCCGAAATGAGGATCTTTGTCGTTGATGATCATCCAATCGTATATCAGGGACTTGAACAGCTCCTTGATTGCGAGGAGGATCTCGCCATATGCGGCTATGCCGTTGAGGCGAACAGTGCTATAAAGGATATCGATAAGCTGAAGCCGGATATCATAATTGTAGATATTTCTCTCAAGGGAAGCATAAGCGGTATTGAACTCATCAAAGCGGTTAAAAAGCGGTTTCCGAATATCGTGATACTGGTTCTCTCCATGCACGATGAGTCGCTCTATGCCGAGCGGGCTATCAGGGCCGGAGCGCGGGGATATGTCAAGAAGGAAGAGTTGACCGGGACCATTGTCGGCGCCATCAGGGAGGTGATGGATGGAGGATTATATCTGAGCGAATCAATGACCTCCCGTTTGCTCAACAGCCTCTATTACGAACAGCCGGAGCGGGTTACCGCAGCAACGGAAAAGCTTACCGATCGCGAGCTTGAAGTGCTCCGCCTGATCGGGATGGGGTATACCACCATCGAAATCGCCAAAGAGCTGAACGTGAGCGGAAAGACCATTTCAACTCATCGTTTGCGAATCAGACACAAATTGAATCTCAAGAGCAATTCCGAACTGATTCGATATGCGGTTCAGTGGGAGAAGGGGTAGTGGACAATCGTCGTTCATATCCCCTGAACCGGGGAAGCGTCTTCACAGCGCTATGTAGTGAAATCCTTTTCTCTTCCTGATGGCCATACGGCACTCCCTGAGCCGGTGGCCATAATTGTAATATAACATATACATCGAAATATATAAGACTTTTTCTTATGCAAAATTTCCTGTTTTTCTTACAACAAATTAAGTTCTCTAACCTATTTACAAATTTATGCGTATATGATACAAAAGGTCGAATCCCTCTAATTCAATGAACGGAATTTAAAAGGATACAGTGTCCAGTAATCTTTTTTCTCTGTTTCAAAGATAAAAAGAAGTAGTAATCAAATTATGTTTCTCCTCCACTCCGCAAGCAGGGGAGTGGAGGAGCTTCACCATCTTCATAAAAGAACTTTATATTTCAATCCCCGCTGTTATTTTCGAGAATCCTCATCGCTCCCGAAAATGTTGCCTCTCACCTGTTATGTAAGCGCCGCTTCGTTGGACCAGAGCCCGTGTATGTTGC
>CAZZCF010000203.1:0-6641 GCA_964652955.1 uncultured Leptospirales bacterium | reverse complement strand
ATACGAAAGATATAGAAGATCCGTCTCGCTCCGGTTTTTATCTGATAATACTGAAGAATGACCGGCCTCTCGAGACGATACCGGTTTACAGCATGGTAGACCTGAGAGTGGGCAACTGGACAGCCCGATCGGTTTTGAGAGATCGTCAGGACGATATCAACAATATGCTCCTTGATATTGTGGAGAGATACCGGGATACAATGTGAAGCAGTGATATGTCGACCCGCTATTCTGATTCGTATTAGCTCACGGGGTATCATGCAGAGAGGTGGTTTATTTTCAGTCAAGAATGGTGTTAGCTATATGAAGGGATTTAAAATGGTGACCGTTCTGATGGCACGCTCGTGCTGCAGATCCTCAGTATAGAGCACCGAGCAGTTTCCCTCAAGAGCAGCCGTTATAATAAGTGAATCGTAGAATGAAAATCCTGTTTCATCCCGTATGGTCAGGGATTTTTCATAGAATGGAATATTCGGAAAAATTTCACAGAGGGGCAATAATACATTATTTAAATAGTTTTTTGCATCATTGACAGAAAGTGGTTTGACGAATTTACTGAGAGCAACGTTCATGAATTCCTGAATTACCTGATAACTGATGATTCCGGAATTATTTTCAAGAGCATCTCTGATTAATTTTCGTGATAAACGCTGTTTTCTCTCTTCCCCTTTATCGAAGGAATAGATAAAAATGTTTGTATCCAGGAAAAATCTATCGCTCATTCATTTCATCCCGTGAAAATCTCCTTCCCGCTTTAACATGGGATAGCTTTTCCATTATTTCGTCATAACTGTATTCATTGCTGGCCTGTGATACGTACCGGGCAAGCCATTCTCTGAATACATCATTAAGAGAACGTCTTTCCTTCTGGGCCCGCAGTCGTGCTTTTTTAATGACGTTCTCGTCGGCACTGAGGGTGATGTTCTTGTTCATTTGCTTCCTCCATTCACACTATAATAGTGTACACTGATTTCGTGGAGAAGTCAAAAAAAAAGACGAATCCGTCATTTCGAATTCGTCCCGTCCTGCAGGTCCAGAGGGACTTGAACCCCCAACCCTCGGTTTTGGAGACCGATGCTCTACCAGTTGAGCTATGGACCTCTGTCTCTATAAAAAAATGGAATCGGCTCTCTCTGTCAAGTATTTTTGTCAGTAGTACTCGCTCATGGCGATATCCTCGAAGAGGTACTTCTGATTGTCCTCGTGCTGCTCGAACTGAACCGGATACTTTCCATCGAAGCACGCAGTGCAGAAGCCCATGTCGGGATGATTCACCGCCTCCAGCATCGATTCCACGGTGAGGTACTGTATGGATTCGACGCGGAGGTACTTCCGTATCTCCTCGATGGTATGGGAGGATGCGATGAGCTCCTTATGTGTGGGAATGTCGATACCGTAGAAGCAGGGATACTTCGTCGGCGGCGATGATATCCGCACATGTATCTCCTTGGCGCCTCCGCTCCGGAAGATTTTGATGATCTTCCGCATGGTTGTTCCCCGCATGATCGAATCGTCCACAATCACGATTCGCTTGTTGTTGACCGCAGATCGCACCACATTGTATTTGATCTTGGCGCCGAAGTTGCGGATGCGCTGCTCGGGCTCGATGAAGGTTCGGCCGATGTAATGACTCCGTATCATTCCAATCTCATAGGGGATACCCGATTCACGGGAATAGCCGAGAGCGGCGCAGATGGATGAATCGGGTATGGGAACCACAATATCCGCCTCGATGGGGGATTGCCGGTAGAGCATTCTCCCCAGCTGAATGCGCATGTCGTAAACCGAGTTGCCGAATATGATGCTGTCGGGACGGGAGAAGTAGATATACTCGAAAATGCAGAGGGACTGCTTTTGCGGCTCGAAGGGGAAGTATGATTTGATCCCGTACCGGGAGATCTCAATCAGCTCGCCGGGTCGTATCTCGCGTATATACTCGGCATCGATGATGTCGAAGGCGCAGGTCTCCGATGCGACGATATAGCTGTTCTTGAGCTTCCCGAGAACGAGCGGGCGGAAGCCGTGCGGGTCCCGAACGGCATAGATATAATTCTTATTCATGACGAGCAGGGAATAGGCTCCCCTGATTTGCCTGAGGGCGTGAATGAGGGCCTCGAGGAAGTTCTCCATCCCCGATCGCGCCATCAGGTGCACGATAACCTCCGAATCGATGGTGGTCTGGAAGATGGTTCCCTCTCGCTCGAGGGTTTTCCGGAGATCCCCTGTGTTGACGAGATTTCCGTTATGCGCCAGGACAATGGGTCCCAGAATCGATTCCGCCCTGAGCGGCTGTGCATTTCTCAAAAAAGATGAGCCCGTTGTCGAGTACCGGTTGTGCCCGATAGCCATCTCGCCGTGAAGGTTTTTAATATGCGCTTCGTTGAAGATATCGATTACCTTCCCCATGCCGGCATATCGGTATATTCGTTCGCCATCCGACGAAGCGATTCCCGCGGACTCCTGCCCGCGATGCTGCAGTGCGTAAAGGCCCAGATAGGTCAGATTGGATGCACGCTTGTGCCCGTAGATACCAAAGACACCGCAGGCTTCTCGCGGTTTACCGGGATGGACATTCTCCCTGTTGAAAATTTTCATAGCACCTTATTACCCGTTTTTCTCCCCCGGAGGGGATTTATCACACTATCTATGCATATATTGCAATTGCGTTCACGCTTTTCTGCACGATCACCGTGAATCGAATGAAGATCGACGTGCGGGATGATGATTCCGGGCGGTCCCTCTTCGCGGTGCACAATCGGTATGCCCGCTGCTCTCTTTATCCTATAGGGGTGAAATGTCAAATTTTTTCTTGTTGCCTTTTCCGTAAAATAAACGCCCATGTGCTGTTAGGCGTGAATGACCGCAATTATCTTCGCGGGCGTATCGTCCGCACATGAAACCCGGTGGGCAACAGTCGAATCGTAGTAGATGCTGTCCCCCGGCTCGAGGATGTCGGTGTAATTGCCGAGGTGTATCTCAACCCGTCCCTCAAGGACGAAGAGAAACTCCTCACCTTCGTGATTATAGGGAACCCCTTTTTTTGAATCGGGCTCGAGGCTCACGAGAAATGGTTCCATCTTCCTGTTGATCTTCTCGGGTGCCAGGGATTCGTAGGAGTAGCCGTAGCGGACACCCTCCTTCGAGGCGACCCGTGAGGTCGGAACGCGTTCATCCCTGCGAACAATCGTAAAGGGGGCCTTGCCCGTCTGATCGAAGAGCCTTCCGATTTCGGTGTCCAGGGATTTGGCGATCTTCAGTATGGCACCCAGGGGGGGCGATATCAGGTGATTCTCTATCTGTGAGAGATATGCTGTTGAGAATCCCGTTGCAGAGGAAATCTCCTGAAGCGTTAAGCCCCGGGATTCCCGCAGCTCCTTTATCTTTTCGCCGACTTTTACCTCGTTGCGCATAGCTCCTCCTTCATGCATCGGTAACCACCTATTAATATACTGATAAATAGCACCGGAATCATGGAATTGTCCTTTTTTCCGGCAAAATTTAAAAACCGAGACGGGGTGAACAGGATGGGATTATACGAAAGGGCACATCTTTTTTCAAGTTTATTCCCGATCCTGATTTATAAAAGAGTGTCTTCCGGGTAGTTGATGTTTTCGAAGATTTTATCAACGTCGTCATAAAATGATATCTCCTCCTCGGTGATTTTTCTCAGGTGTACCTCGTCGAAGAAGCCGATTACCTGCCGGCGGCCGCTCCGGATCATCCGCTCGACCGGCTCCAGACAGGTGATGGAATATATGGCGTGAAGTGCTTCAAAGAAGCCGTTCACGAAGGGGACCACCACATCGTATTGGACGGGAAGTGAAGCCATGTACCGTATCAGATCGGCGTTCAGATATGGCATATCACAGGGTACAATGAATGTTCCTTCTCTTTTGAGATGCACGAGAGCGGTATAGATACCGCCGATGGGTCCCAGGTCGGGAATGATGTCGGCATAGACGGGGAGATTGAGATATTCGAACTTCGCGCTGTCGCCGCTTATGATGCAGACCTCTTCGAATATCTCCCGCATGATGGCAACCACGTGCTCTATCAGGGGCTTTCCCTGAAACGGATAGAGGGTTTTATCCTGGCCGAAGCGGGTGCTCTTCCCGCCGGCGATGATGGAGGATGATATATTCGCAATCCGTTCCATTGATTTCCTGCCTGCTATAATTCCTTGACAGCGTGGCATGGAAGTGTTTTCTTCTTTACTACCTCCCGGAGCATTTCACCGTCACCGATGTGATGGCGATCCTGTTCGGAGGTATGGAATAGCGATATGCCGCCAATACTGACGATAATGGGTAGAACCGATTCAGGAAAAACCACATTGATTGAAAGGCTCATAGATCACTTCAATCAGAGCGGTTTGAAAATTGCAATCATTAAACACATGAAGCACCGTTTCGATATCGATCATCCGGGGAAGGACAGCTAC
Source organism: uncultured Leptospirales bacterium (assembly GCA_964652955.1). Taxonomy (GTDB): domain Bacteria; phylum Spirochaetota; class UBA4802; order UBA4802; family JAKQUI01; genus CAZZCF01. The sequence goes on along the minus strand of CAZZCF010000203.1, from coordinate 2,200 downwards.
CGGTACCGTGAAGCAGGTGCTCCGATGGTCATGATAACGAATGATGATCATTTTGCGCTCGTTGCGGACAATGACAGGATGCTCTCTCCGGTGGCGCTCGCGGAGCGGTATCTCGGAGAAGCGGACCTCGTCATCATTGAGGGGCACAAGGATGTCCGGCTCCCGAAGATAGAGGTCATCGGTGATTCCGAAGAGCCGCCGCTGATTGAATCCGGCATGGAGGGAATTGTTGCCATAGTCTCCGACTCCTATCATCATCCATCGCTCCCCTGCTTCAACAGGGATGATATCGAAGCAATTGCGGCGTTTATCGTTTCTGAATTTATTGTACTTTAATAACGTTGTTTTTAGTGCAAAACTTAAAAAATTGACAGGATTACAGGATGATCAGAATAGATCTTTTTAATCCTGGCAATTGAAACAGAGGAATTAAATATTTACATCAGTGGAAACGACAATTTTTTTTGGTAAAAGATATTGATAAACAGGATAATAAATCGTAGTAATCCAGTTATCCTGTCTAATTCTTTTTTTTTGATTTCTTTCCTTATGGCAGGCATGAAATGAAGGATGCTCACGCGCATCCATGCTCAACACATAAAAATATTCGCCCCTCAGTGAAAGGGAAATGTGTTGAACGCGATGTTCGAATGCCGAAGCAGTGCAGGGGGAGCAAAAAAGATACGACCTGAAAATGAAACGGATGTCAAATTGCCGGCCTGGCAAACGCAATCTCAGTTTATGAGATTATTATTAACCGATCACTATTAACTGATCACTGATTCTCACACCCCCTTCAGGGCCAGTTTGTATAACGCTTCGTACTCCCCGGCAGCATCGTGCCATGAGCGGTTGAAGATCATCGCGTTCTGCTGCAGTGTCTTCCACTCCTTCTGATTGCGGTATTTCCTGAGCACCTCTCGAATTGTTCCGTAGAGCGTCCGCACGGAGAGCTCGGTAAACTTGAAGCCGGTACCGGTTCCGTTTGCCGGATCCCAGGGAATGACGGTGTCATCCAGGCCGCCGGTTGCCCTGACGACCGGTATCGTCCCGTACTTCATGCTGTACATCTGGTTCAGGCCGCAGGGCTCGTATCGCGATGGCATAATGAAGATATCGGCACCCGCTTCGATAAGGTGCGCAAGCGATTCATCGTATCCCCAGTATATGCCGAAGATGGCGGGAAATCTGCTCCTGAGATCTTCGAATTTCCGTATCAGCCACTCCTCTCCGGAGCCGAGAATGATGAACTGAAAACGCTCATCGGCAGAGAGCAGCTCCACTGTTTCTGCAAGCAGGTCCATGCCCTTCTGATGGGTAAGTCGCGAGATGGCCGCGAGTATCGGAGTTTTCCGATTCACCGGGAGGCCCAGCCGTTTCTGGAGCGCCGCCTTGCATGTTCCTTTTCCGGAGAGATCGTCTCCGGTGAATTGCTGCGGGATGAGCGTATCGGTCGCGGGATTCCACTTCCCGTAATCGACGCCGTTGCTGATTCCGTAGAGTCGCTTTTTAATCTTCCGGAAGAGCGGTGCCAGGTTGTATCCGTATTCCTCGCTCTGTATCTCAATCGCGTACTTCCGGCTGACGGTCGTGACAATATCCGAGAAGAGAATTCCGCCCTTGAGATAGTTAATCTGGTCGAAGTATTCCAGCCCCTCTGCGGTGCAGAGATCCCAGCCCAGCTCGGTCCAGATGAAATTATCCCTGTGAAAGACCCCCTGATAGCCGACATTATGCACGGTAGTGATGACCGCCGTATCCGTGAAAGAGGGATCGCTGGCATAATGTGTTTTTCTGAACACCGGAACGAGCCCCGTCTGCCAGTCGTTGCAGTGAATGATATCCGGCTCGAACTCCATTGCCTTCAGACAGGGGAAGATTGCCCGGGAGAAGAAGGCGAATCGTTCCGCGTTGTCTTCAAAGGGGGTGTCGCCGTAGCCGTAGAGGCTGTCCCGTCCGAAGTAGTTGTCGTGTTCGATGAAGTAGGTGATAACCGTGTCGTAGGCTTCATAGATGGCTGCCCATTTTTCGGTGAATCCCAGCGGGACGCACAGGGGTGCGTGTATCAGGGTGAGTTTGAAGCGCCGCTTATCCACAACATAGTAGCGGGGCATGATGATTCGGACGTCGTGACCGCGTTTGTGCAGTGCGCGGGGAAGGGAGAATGAGACATCGGCGAGACCACCCGTTTTCGCATAGG
>CAZZCF010000202.1:0-6734 GCA_964652955.1 uncultured Leptospirales bacterium | reverse complement strand
TTATCATCCGTTCTATCCTTTTTCAATTCATTTAGAATTTTTTCTGGTTATAATCTGTGTGATGCTGCTATGTTAAAAAAATTTTTATCAGTGCTCCTGATTGTGATATCGAGCCTCCTCATTGGCTGGGGTTTCATCACTACTGGTATACTCCTGTGGAATCTTCAGACAGTTAGCTATCCAAACCACTGGGGTCTTCTCGGCATCTCTCTGGATGTTTCGATTTTTGGTATATTTCCGATAGTTATCGGTATGATGATTTTATTCAGAAAGAGGGTTTTTCGGGAGAAGTCGGAACCATCTGCGGAAGGGAAAACATCCACACAAGAGTGATAGTACGGGCGTGCTCAACCGGGGCTGTGTTCACGGATGCATTTCTTTATATGGTTCTCTATGAGTTTTTCCGCCTTGGGACCGAAACCGGATCCCCGGAAATTAAGACCGATATAGTATGATGATTCGCTTTCTCGTTCGGCATGGATAACCCGTGCTGAAATACGTATCGGTTGCTGGAGCTTGAAAACGAGGCTGAAGAGTACGTAGTTCTGGGCACTTACGATCCTGCCAATCCCTTTATCGCGGATGTGAATGAGACAGCCAGCCGGTGAAATATCAATGACCTTTGCCCTGATATTGTGCATCTCCTGATTGGCATCGCGAATCTTCTCGCAGGTTTCCTTTATAAGTGAATCGACATATGTCCGATCATCATCACCGAGTGGCTGTTCTTCTGTTGCTATCATGATATATCCGATGGGAAACTGGCGCTCGTCGATGGCGAGGTAGTTGATGGGCTGGATTAAGATCGATCGATATTTTGCAAGTTCGACGAGACGTGCTTTCAGTGCATTGCCTTTCTCAGGGTTCTCCTCAAAGTACGAGCTGTGCTCGGAAAAGAATTCTTCAGTATTTGTCATATCCTCGATAAAGATGCTTTTCTTGAGCTCTGTTGCAAATCGCTTCTCGGCAGTCAGATTGCGTTCATCGGCGTGGAAGAGCGACTTATAGTCGTATTGTGTCAGACCGCGCTCACACTCGCGGTAGAAAACCTGAAAGCTTACTGAGTTGACAATATCAACTGGAGTTTCCCGCATGTTGAGAACAGTGATGTGATTTGTGAGCACCTCCCAGTTTATTGCATTATATCGCCGGAATTGCCGCTTGTCCTCGGCTATCAGGCACTGCGTAATCTGAGCGAGATAACTGTGCTCAGGATAGGTTTCTTCAGCTTTCTCAAGAATTTTGATTGTGAATTCGAGATATCGATTTGCCATCGTAAAGAGCGTGACGGTTTTCGACACTACTTCCTCACTGAAGCTCAGCAGCAATTGTGTCTTATCGGGGCGATCGAGAAAGCGAACCGGGATGATCTGCACGCTGTTTTTCAGGTGGAGTTTGCTTAAGTCAACGTATTTGGAGAGAACGCGGTCAATGCCTTCATCGCTCGTGACCTGCTTGAATTTCCGGTTGCCTTTTTTTATCTGCTCCATACCGCTCCATTGTAATGCTCATGATGCTTGAAGAGGTGATTTTCAAATTTAATAATCGTTATCGAGCTTGTTTGAAAAGTCAAGTGAAAAGGCGAAAAGTGATCATATCTCGATGATTCGGGCAGTAAATTATAATCCCGATTTATTTTCACAGGAAATGAGATCGAGATCAATCTTCCCGGAGATTCTGAAATCAATCCCGGGCGGGTCGGGCCCATAGAGATTCACCGTACAGTTTATATCCGCGGTATTCTGAAAGCTCAGGAGGGTATAATATATTCTCAGTCGGTGGAGTACGTTTTTTCTCTTGAGATAGAAGAGGTGAGCGTCGCCGTGATAATAGTTGTAATTGTACCAGCAGAGATATGAGAGTTTCAAATATTCAGTGAATTCATATCCGAGGGAGATATCACCGGCATGGCCATATGTCGCTGGCTTGAAATTCTGTTCAAAGATGCTCCAGTAGTATTGAAAATCCAGAAAGAAACCTTCATATCCAAATCCGATGAGCGGCGAAGCCACAATGTCCTGTTCGAGTCGCACGGGATGAGTTTCCTTGTGCAGCTGCCCGCCCTTATGGTGATAGTGAATATAGGCTTTATAGTAAAAAAACTCGAAGGGATAGTGCTCAAAGCAGATACCCGAGAGAAATTCTTCCGGATGCTCTTCGGTATCGAGTTCAGTCCAATCGAGATAACCGATAAAGAGGAGATTGTCACCCGGGTAGGCAATCTTAAGACCGGAAGAGATGGGACGCTCCTCGAAAAAGAGAAATTCATTGTATATAGTGTTGGGGAAGGGGAGGAGATTCTCATAATTGCCGAAGGTTATCACCGTCTCATCCCAGGGATAGAGAAGAAGAGCAATATACGGATACATCCTTTCAGGTGTGTCATCCTCATCATAGTGCACATACACCTGCTGATACCATCCTCCCGTGATTATCTCAAAGTAATCTGTTTCGGTTATAAGAGAGGGTATCAAAATATGTCCCAAATTTGTTCTTCCGGGATAGGGTGAATCGTCGTACTCGAGGTTGGCGAGATCAAGATACATCGTGAGATTGAAAGATAGTGAAGCTATTTCATCGGTTACAATCGCTTCAGCGGAGAGAGAACCGATTGCTATGAAAAGGAGAGAAACCGCAATGAGGAGCCGGGAGCATTGTATCATATTGAGTTACTCTCTCAATGCTCTCTTCCGATACCGCTCGAGTTCGCTTTTAAACATGGTGGATATTTCAGCAATATCCTGAAATTTTTTGACAGGGAAGAACCTCTTGATGAGCGCCTTTACCTTGTTGTCATCTTTGAGATCGGCGGACTGCTTTTGTGCTCCCTTATAGATTTCATCACAATCCTGAAAAATGGATCGGATGATTTCCTCTGCTTTTACATCCAGCTTGTTGAAGGGGAGGCCTGCCTTAATATGTATGTTTTTTAGTATGAGGGCAACGAGTGTCAGAATCTTCCTGTTTTTATCTGATTTCCGATCTGAATTCATCTTTTCAAAGGCGCTGATGATTAACTGATTCTTTGCCCTGACCTTCTCAATAACCTCTTCCTTTATGTCGGAGGGAAGCTTGGTAAAGGAGGGGGGATGATGTGGATAGTAGTATTTCAGATACTGTGATGAGAGCATGATCTTGCCGCAGAGAGAATCATTAATTGAATTGCCATTGATATAGGCGATCATCTCTTCGAGATCCACATCGATGAGTGAATTCTTTTCTTCGATTAACGATGGCACCTCGAAATTGTCAAAAAAGAGATCCATGCTCTTGCTCTCATAGGTTTCTCTCTTGAAAAAATAGTCTCCAAGTATCCTTCGAAACTTTTCGGTGGAATTGCCCCCGATCTGAGGATCCTCATCAAGAGCCATACAGACATCTATGAGGTTATTGTAGGATTCTTCTGGTGGCATGACAACTTTTCCCCGATTTCATTATGAATTACACATTATCCTACCCGCAGTACTTTTGCTGATCAATAAAAAAGGCGAACGCGTGTAAAAATCAATAACTTTTCGTATCTGAATCAAATGGCAGCGGGCATCCATCGATAGCAGTTTCCGTTAGCCCGAGACTGTTTCCAAAAAAAAAGATTTTCTTGATTTTATCACGCCGGTGACCGAATATTTTGATGAGATGGATAATTATGGCTATGATGAAAAAACATTCCGGAATGGATGAACAGGTCGAGTTCGATATCCTGTCGGATATTGATGATAAAAGCATCTGTGATTTCGTCATTCAATCACTCAAGCTTGAAACACGTTCACCCTATTCTGCCCTCATCAAGGCAGCACTGCATGAAGAGCTTGCGGAGAAAGAGGCAAAGAGTCTCTGGAAGAAAATAGTGAAGCATCGGGAGAAATTGGAGTCTTCCCTGAAGAGAGGTGTCAGCATTAAGTCGGCCCTGGTTGACTATTTCAGCACATCCAGCGGGAGCGATGAGGTAATCGTGTTCTTGAAAAGCAATCTGGTGAAAGCATTCGATTCTGCAATGAGGGACTGGTTAACCGGCCTGTATTCTCATGCCATTCTTTATCAGGAGCTCGAAAGGGATTTCCGTCTGGCAAAGCGATATAATTTTAACCTCACCGTGATGCTTGTCGATGTTGATGACTATAAGCGGTATCAGGGCGAATTCGGATCTGTTGCCACTGACCGGCTGTTGATTGTCATCAGTGATCTGTTACAGAAGAGATTGCGGCGCACGGATAAAATAGGTCGGTACGGTGAGGATGAATTTCTCATCGTCCTTGCCCATGTTCCGTTTGAAAATGTCCACGCGCTCAGCGGCAAGCTGCTCAAACGGATAGAAGAGGCAACCGCGAAAGATGGGCGACTTCCCCGAGGAGCTACCGTGAGTGCTGGCATATCCAGTATGACTGACCGGATGAAGGACTGTCACGATCTCATTAAGGCCGCAGGCCGTGCTCTCGATGAGGCAAAGCAGGCGGGTAAGAACCGGGTATCCATTGCCCGGGAAGAGCCGTGATGGCCTCGTGATATCAGCATCAGACACGGGCCGACACATCAATGGTCAGTTCGCTTTCTTTTCCTGAAATATAATAGTGATAGGCAATTCCGGCAACCATTGCAGCATTATCGGTGCAGAGGAGCGGCGAGGGGATGATAATGTTTTCATCGTCGCGCGTGCTTTCCTGTAGCAGCGATCGAAGCCGTCCGTTCGAGGCAACGCCGCCGGCAACGACGATGTCCCTGATTTTGAGTTTGCGGGCTGCCGTTAATACCCGTCTGACAAGCAGCTCGAGAGCTCGCTCCTGAAAGCTGTACACGATCTCGGCCTGATCCGCATCAGGATGTTTTTTGATATAATTGATCACTGCTGTTTTAAGGCCGCTGTATGAAAACCGATAATCGTCCTCTCCCGTGTCGGAGAGTATTTTCGGAAAGATGTTCGCTTTTTCTCTCGCTTTCTGTGCCAGCCGTTCAATAACCGGTCCGCCGGGATAACCGAGATTCAGGAATTTGGACACCTTATCAAAAGCCTCCCCGACTGCGTCATCAACAGTTTTGCCCAGCGGTGTTAGTTCCCCTATCCCCTTTACATGATAGAGCGCCGTGTTTCCTCCCGATACGAGGAGCCCGATAAAGGGGAAGAAGAATTCTCTCCCTTCGAGGAAGGGAGCGTAGAGATGCGCCTCGAGGTGATTAATGGCGATGAGCGGTATCCGCAGGGTGTAGGCGATGGCCTTTGCGCTCTGAAGAGCAATGAGGAGTGAACCGATGAGACCCGGTTTTTGGGTTGCGGCGACATAGTCGAGATCACCAAAGGTTATCTGCGCTTCGGCGAGCGCTCTGTCGATAAGATCATTGATGACTTCAAGGTGCGCTCGTGAAGCAATCTCCGGAACAACACCCGAGTATTCTCGGTGCAGATCAATCTGACTGAAGATACAGTTTGAGATGATCTCCTTTCCGTTTTTCACAACGGAAACTGCTGTTTCATCGCAGGAACTCTCAAGGCCAAGTCCCAGGATGTTTCTCCTTCTCGTTCGCACCGCAGAACATTTCCAACCGCACGCCGGAGCGAGCGATTATCTTTTTCATGATCCTTTCTGTAATAGCTCGATAGCCCTGTTCAACTGTATGTCAAATTCGAGGTCGTAGAGCGTACGTTTGGTGTATTTATTCACCTCGCTTTTCAGCATGTACAGAGCGGTTTTCTCTGAGATGGTCAGATTTTTTTCATTAAGCAATGCGAGGAATTCCCTCTTATTTTCTTTGCTGTATTGGGGGTGCGTTTTGACAAAATTCTGAACTATTTTCTCGCGCAGGATAACCGTAACCTTCCTTTTATCCTTCTCTTCAACAAGGTTCATGGGAACGAGATAGTGGGGTTTAATCCCCTTGCCGTGTATGGACGTTCCTGACGGCGTGTAATACTTTGCAATGGTGAGCATGATACCGACATTCTCGTTGAGATTGAATCGCTTTTGAACTGAACCTTTGCCGAACGATTTTTCGCCGAGAAGCTTTCCTCTCCCGTTATCTTTAATTGCACCAGCAAATATCTCCGAGGCTGATGCACTCCCCTTGTTGATGAGTACAATCAGTTTTCCCGTGTACAGCGACTCGTTACTTGATTTGAATTCACTGACGTTCCCGGAACCTTCTCTCCCGCGGGTCGAGACGACAAGAGCACCCTTGTCCAAAAAGAAGTCTGAGACCGTTATTGATCGGTCCAGGAGTCCGCCTGGATTCCATCTGAGATCGACTATCAATTTATCTATCTTCTTGCTATTAAAGTACTTCAGTGCCTTTTCTATATCATTTCCCGTGTTCGAGCTGAATATCTTAATCTTCAGGTAGCCGATATCGGTTCCCGTTATAATCCCGTATGAAACGCTTACAACTTTTACCGGAACGCGAACCAGTTCGAATTCAAGCGGCTCCAGAATGCCCTTGCGGACAACGTGCAGTTTCACTGTCGAATTTGCCGGACCTCTGATGAGCTTCACAATTTCGGCAAGGTTTTTATCCTTAATGGATTTGTCATCCACGCTCACTATGATATCGCCTGCAATGATACCAGCTTTCATCGCGGGAGTGTCCTCGATGGCAGATATTACTACAATTTTATTGTCCTTCACGGTAATCTCAATACCAATACCGACATATGCACCGGTGGTCTCCTCCTCTAAGTCCCTGTAGGCATTTTCGTCGAGGAATCGCGAGAAGGGGTCCTTGAGCGATTCCATCATTCCATTGATAGC
>CAZZCF010000201.1:0-6855 GCA_964652955.1 uncultured Leptospirales bacterium | reverse complement strand
GCAGCCATAAAGTTGTCAAGCTCAATCCAAATACTGGAGATGTTCTAGGTACATATACATCGGATATAAATTTCGACCTTAATGTTTCGGGTCCAACCTATACCTATGCTGCTCTCATGATAAGAAATAATTACGTATATGTTGCGAATTTTGGAGGTGTAGATAATAAAATAATACTTCAATTAACCACAAATCTACAATTTGTGAGTGGATACGGAATTAGATATGTAACGAGTCCAGATACTGCCAAAGGGCATTTTTACGGTCCTCATTTCTTTATTGGCATTAGAAATGATAGACTTTATATCATGGATGAGATTGGCGATGGCGGCAGTGCCTACGACAAGCTCGTTGCCATGGACGATATGAACGGCACCAACTGGGATTATAACGATTCCTTTGATTTCTTCTATGATTGCTGATTGGTGAGAATTGTTTACTATACTTCCGGGACGACCGGAATCGGCAGGCTCGTTCACGGCATCGCCATATACAATGCACTTGTCCGCCGCGGATTGAATCCTTTCTTCACAATATTAAGCAGCAGCCCGCCTGATCGTGCCGGCATCCTTGACAGATTCAACATTCAACACATCGAGATACCGAAGGAAGATGATACTGATCTTCTCACCGATAACTATCGGGATTCGGCGCTGTACCGAGCACTGACAGCTCTCAAACCGGAAATTCTCATCGTTGATCGGATGTGGTTTACCCTCTATAATATAGTCGATGCACTCTCATGCAAAAAGATATTCATCTCATCGCAGGTAATCGATCGCTTTTTTTCGTTACAGCTCCCCGACAAAACGCTTCGATTCAAGCCGGAACAGTACCATCAGGTAATAGCCATAGAGCCTTTTACAAGCGCAATAACCATGGAACAGATAAACCCTCTGATAATCAGGAACAAAGACGAGATATTGGAGCGGGAAGTCGCCCTGCAGAAGCTCGGATTTACCGGAGACAGAAAGGTTTGTTTTATCGGAATGAACTTCAGGGAGGGTTATTTTCAGAAGCTGAAGGAGAAGTACGCATATCTTGAGCGTGAGGGCTACGATGTCATCTATTCATCAAATCTCGAAGCGGAGGGAATATTCCCCATTGCGGACTACTATAATGCAATAGAACTCATCATTTCGTCGGCAACCTACAACATATTCTGGGAGTCACGATTCTTTAATAAAGAGGCGGTGTTCGAGATTGTTCCCGTAAAGTTCTGTGATCTGAATCGGCGCCTGAGGGAATGTATGGACTACGAGTTTGAGAACAACGGAGCGGATGAGCTCGTTGAAATATTAATGAACGTATAGAATTCAATTTATATATATCTAAATATCATACTCATTTATCCCTTCCAAGTCCCCAGATCAACGCTCAGATCAATTTTCAGATGCTTTTCAAGCATCTTATTGTGTTCAAGATAGTATTCCTTCAATCGTTTGATGATATCCGGATTTATATTCGACAGATCAACCTCATTGGAGAATATCCGCAGATCAATTGAAGGAGGAACAAAGGAATCGTCCACAGCGAGAAACCCATAGAGCTGTGAAATCCGCTCCCTGCTGCCGACAAAATTCTCCATAACAATGATTTTAATCTGCTCCTTTTTATAATGCTTCTCCCACAGTTTTAAATGCCTGATATACTCTCCCCGCTCGAGATAGTTGAAAGGAGAAATGAAGAGTATCCTCTCATCGTATTCCGATGGGGGGACATCTTCGAGGAAAACCTCCTCGATGCTCCGCGTCTCAAGGCCGTTCTTGACGCTGAAAAAGTAATTCGAAAGGGCGCGATAGACCGGGTTCCGTAGCATCATTATTATTTTGCTCTCGGGAAAGTGATGCTTTATTCTCCTCACGGCATCTTCCCGCTCGCTGTAATGAACGGTCTTTTCGCCGTACATCTTTGCCCTGTTCTCATTGCAGAAGTACTTCGACCTGTAATAATCCAGACCCTTTGAATATTCATCATCTTTCAGAAAGAATTTCGGTTCCGGAAGCAATGGCTTTGCCATGCAGATCTCAGGATGCTCATCCAGTACAGTCGCCAGGTAGGTCGTTCCGCATCGCATGATGCCGGTTATGAAAAAATGACACATTTCAGCTCAACTTCTTGAAATATTTCTCAAAGACGGAAATTACGTATTCAATCATCTGCCCGGCGACCCCCTGATGCAATCCTATCCAGAAGCAGTCCCTGAATATCTTATCTGTATAACTCAGTTCGCCGTAAACCGCGTAATCGATGTTCTTATATGCCGGCTGTTTTACTATATTGCCGGCAAAGTACAAGCGCGTCGCGACCTTATTCCTGTTCAGGAAGGTGATGAGCTCCCGGCGATCAACACTCTCATGCTTGATAATAATCGGAAGGCCGAAGAAGACCGGTTCTGACTTTTCATAGACCTCGGGGAGCGCTATAAATTTATCGAATGGTGATAACCCCTCCTTATATAATGCGAAATTTCTTTTTCTGACTGCGTTAAATTCATCCAGTTTCTTCAATTGCTCGATTCCCATTGCGGCCTGGAGCTCCAGCGGCTTCAGGTTGTACCCTATCTGCGAGTAGACGTACCGGTGATCGTAAAGGGTCTCGCCCATCTGATATTCGAATCGCTTTCCGCACTCGCCGTCAATGCTCTGCTGATCCGTCCTGCAGATGCAGTCCCGTCCCCAGTCTCTCAGACTTCGTATGATGCGATTCAGTTCATGGTTGTTTGTTGCAACTGCTCCGCCCTCCCCCAGTGTGATCCCGTGAGAAGGATAGAAGCTGTAGGTCGAGGCGATGCCGAAGGTTCCGCAGAGCTTCTCATCATACCGGGATCCCAGGGCAGCGCAGCAGTCCTCGATGACGAAGAGATCATGCCTCCGGGCAATGTCCATGATCTCATCAATCCGGGCGGGATTGCCCATGGCATGGGCAAAGATAATACCCCTGGTGCTGCTGTTTATTGCGGGAGTGATGAGCTCCGGTGTAACGTTGAGAGTTTTGTCTACATCAACAAAGGCGGGCTGAAAGCCGAGCTGGATAATGGGGTTCACCGTGGCGGGAAAGGTACAGGCGGGCGTTATAATCTCGCCGCCCTGCAACCCAAGAAGTTCCTTCATCCCGTTCAATGCCAGGAGATTCGCCGAGGAGCCGGAATTGACCAGAATTGAGTATTCATTGCCTACATATTTCGAGAAGAGATTTTCAAATTCGATTCCCTTCCCTGCCAGGCCGAACCATCCCTGAAGGAGAGAGTCGATGATTGCGTTTATCTCACGGTGATCGTAAACAGCCTGACCGGTAGTAATAACTGTTTTCCCGGGAATGAATTTCTCTTCTTTCTGTTCCAGGATCTCGCGTATAAATTGATGTATTCTTCTTTTCTCTTGGTCCATTCTTTCTCTGTTTTCTTCCACTACAAGTAAATCGGCGTAATTCAGGATAAATGTCAAGAGTAAATACAATTTCAAAGGGGAACCCAATAGTGGATCATGTTCATTCTATGAGCATATCATGCTTGACATCATGCACATTATTAATCATTGCAGAGGAGGAATTTCTAAGCGTTGTATAATCATATCACCGTCAGGAGTTACTAATAATTTATTTCTTTACTCTTATGAAATAATCGATTAATCATACCATACATTTCTCTATGTCCGAGCCTATGAATCGTATCGGATGCAAGCACTGAAAGGATTTCATCTTTAAAAGCTGAAAGTCATGAATAAGTAAAGGATGACAAGTGTTTATGAATAATGCTGCACCTCAACGTCTTCGATGGCGGGAAGTTATTACAACAATATCATTGCCCCTGCTGATGTCCTTTGCAATTGCGCTGCTCGTCTATGTTCTCGTTGGCAGCATCGGCATTGCCGCTATCGTGGGCGGATTCGATCTGGCAATAAAACTCATTCTTTTTTGCTTTAATGAGAGGATATGGAAGAGAATACATTTCAGGAAACAGCAACAATACACCTTTGTGCTCTGGTTTACCGGATTACCCTGCTCCGGTAAGAGCACACTCGCCGATCTGACATATCACTACCTGTTGGAGAGAAAGCTCAAGGTTGAGCGACTCGATGGAGATGCTGTTCGATCTGTTCTTCCTGAAACAGGATTTACCAGAGAGGATAGAAATGCCCATATCAGAAGAATCGGGTATCTCTCTTCGATTCTCGAAAAAAACGGCATTACTGTAATTGCATCCTTCGTTTCCCCCTACCGGAATGCACGCAGGCATGTCAGAGCGATGTGCAAAAACTTCATTGAGGTTTTCGTGGAAGCTTCTGTTGAGGAGTGCGAGAAGCGTGACACGAAAGGTCTCTATGCAAGAGCCCGTGCCGGTGAAATAAGCAATTTTACCGGTATTAACGATCCCTACGAGGCACCGGAAAATCCGGAGCTCACTGTCAATACGGACAGGGAGACTCAGGATGAATCATTCGCAAAGGTGAAAAAGCTCATTCAGCGCTCTATGAAAAACTGAAAAACAGAACAAGCAATTCGAATATGGACCGTATAACGCAGCTTGAAAATATCAGCATCTACATTCTCCGGGAAGCGTATGCAAATTTCAAAAATCTCTGCATGCTCTGGTCAATCGGCAAGGACAGCACGGTGCTGCTCTGGCTTGCGCGAAAGGCATTCTTCGGTCAGATTCCATTCACGATCTTGCACATCGATACCAGCTACAAGATACCGGAGATGATCGATTACAGAGACCGGCTTGCACGGGAATGGAAATTAAACATGGCCTACGGTATCAATGAAGAGGCGCTCAGGCAACGGCAAACATTTCCCGACGGAAGCGTCGACCGAATGAACTGCTGCCGCCTGTTAAAAACCGATGCATTGAATAACACCATCAGCGGGAATTGGCCGCTGTATCGATATAATCACGAAACCGGCAGATATGATCGGATAAAAAACAGTGAGCCCTATACCGGTGTGATACTTGGAATTCGATCCGACGAAGAAGGTTCACGTTCCAAGGAGAGATACTTCTCACCCCGCAACAAGGAGAATATCTGGGCTGTAGAGGATCAACCTCCAGAATTATGGAATAAATTCAAAACGGAGTTCGCCCCCGGAACACATGTGCGCATTCATCCGCTGCTCGATTGGGCTGAAATACATATATGGGAGTACATACAGCGTGAACGTATCCCCACTGTTTCACTCTATTACAATAAGGGCGATGGAAAGCGATACCGCTCGCTGGGCTGCTATCCCTGCACCTTCCCCATCGCTTCAGATGCTTCGAACGCTGGTGAGATAATTGAAGAGCTGACAACCGGCAAGCTGAAGAACATCGCCGAACGGTCAGGACGGGCCCAGGACAGGGACGATGCAGGTGGTCTCGAAACACTGCGAAGGGCGGGATATATGTGATACAGGCATGCGGATATGGGGAATGAATCACCTTACAGAGAGCGGATGAATATTGTCATCGCCGGCCATATTGATCATGGCAAAAGCACGATAATAGGAAGGCTCCTCGCAGAAACCGGTTCCCTCCCGGAAGGGAAAGTGGATCAAATCAGGGAAAACGGTCGCGGTAATTCCAGGAAATTCGAATATGCGTTTCTTGTCGACGCTCTGAAGGAGGAACAGGCACAGGGAATAACCATCGATTCCGCGCGGGTATTCTTTGCCACTGAAAAACGACAGTACATTTTTATCGATGCACCGGGACATATCGAGTTTCTGAAGAATATGATAACCGGGGCGTCGCGAGCGGAAGCAGCACTGCTGGTAATTGATGCTTCCGAAGGCGTACAGGAAAATTCCCGTCGCCACGGCTATATGCTGGCTATGCTGGGAATAACGCAGATCGCTCTCCTGATTAATAAAATGGATCTGGTTCAGTACAATCGGAGCATATATGAGGAGATTGTCGGCACTTATTCCCATTTTTTAAGCCAGATGCACATAGAGCCGCTCTCTTCCATACCGGTCAGCGGCATCATGGGTGACAACATTGTCGCCAAGAGCACTCGCAACATGCCCTGGAGCAGATCGGGCACGGTGTTTGAGGTGATTGACAATTTTATTACAGATAGGCCAGCCAAAGCCAGACCCTTCCGAATGCCGGTTCAGGATGTTTATACGTTTTCAGAAACCGGCAATACGAAGAACATCATTGTCGGAACAGTTGAAACCGGTTCCATTTCAAAAGGAGAGGAGATAGTATTTTACCCATCGGGAAAAAAGAGCAGAGTCAAAACAATTGAAGAATACAATGCACAACGGGATGTTATTACCGCCGGTTATCCTGCCGGCATCACCCTTGCGTACAGGATACATATCTCTCGAGGTGAAATGGCCTCAAAGGCTGGCGAACAACCACCATGTGTTTCAACTCGGTTTCTTGCCACTCTTTTCTGGATGGGCAGGAAGCCCCTCATAACCGGGAAGAGATATCTGTTGAAGCTGGGAACTGCAAAGACACAAATGGAAATAGAAGAAATAATGTGTGTTATCAACACTGCGAACCTCTCGGCAAAGAAGGAGAAAAACAGTATCGAGCGATACGAGGCTGCGGAGTGCATAATAAAAACCGCACAGCTCCTCGCCTTTGATATTGAAGCGGAAATCCCGTCAACATGTCGATTCGTCATTATTGATGAATATGAAATTCAGGGAGGAGGCATCATAAGAAAAGAACTTGACTTTCTTCAATAATACTCTATATTTCAACGCACATAAATACAACTGGATTTAACAATAAAAGGGACTCCACCAATGAAGAGTATGAGGGTTTGGCTTTTAACTTTTATTTTTATAATAGCAGTGTCACCATTTCTTTTGACCTGCTCCCACACCGGCGGCACCGCCACCGTAACCATAAACCTCGGC
>CAZZCF010000200.1:0-6888 GCA_964652955.1 uncultured Leptospirales bacterium | reverse complement strand
ATTGATTCCCGGACCCGGGGTGTGATATCCATATTCAGCGTCGTGATATCTTCCGGGACAACACCGATGATCTCTATATCCGGATTCTCGCCCAGCAGTTTGAGCAGTTCGATTATCTCGATAATGCCCACGTCGTGGAGAGAAAACCGGGTACGGGCGCTCCTGATCTGTTCCGGCTTGAAACGGTAGATGCTCCCCGGTTCATCATCAACAATAAGCGCATCGACAATGATGATCTTCTCCCGCCCCTTCATAAGGGGGAGCAGATCAAATCCTGCCGTTCCGCCATCAATGACCTCAACATCTTCAGGAATTTCGACGTTTTGAGCAATCTGATTGACAATGTGGACACCGAGCCCCTCATCGCTCTGTAAGAGATTGCCGATCCCCAGAATCAATATCCTCATGCGTCTGTATCCTTATTCCTTTTGCTTGTGACAGGCGGTACAGTCAGCTGGCCCCTTCTTCTTCTCCTTGTGGCAGTTCACGCAGAGATTGTGCATCAGCTCATCTGCACCCTCACCCATGTGGCATTTCGAGCAGATCTTGATTCGATCGTCATTACCTGCCTTGTGATGGCAGACAACGCATTCAACACCTGCCTGCTTGTGCTTTGAATGGGACATGGTAACAGGTGCCATCTGGGCATCCTTCATTACCTTGGTAATAGTGACATAGTCAGTGTCCCTGGTGCTCTCAACGGCTGACTCTTTCTTGCACATGAAGAGCGGAAGTGCCATAAGAGCAGCAATGAGCATCACCACAAATAAGTATTTTCTCTTCACCAGTCCTCCTCCTTGGAATAGATTTATTATAAGGCGTACTACCTCGAGACATGACTCGAGGATATAAGCCGTGCTGCATGAATCGGCAGAGTATTGCCTGCGAAGCAGGCTCGCCTTGTAACAGAATACCCCTTAATGCTGCAGGCATCGACTGCGATAGCACTGTCAGCGTGCTGCCTTTTATCATTACTTGCTTCCGAATATCGCTCCTGAAGAATGGTATTTACTGTGATTCCGGAATAGTCGTATAGATGTAATTCAAAGAGACGCAAGTTGCATTCGAACGTAAAGCGAACCGATAGTGGTTCAGGATGTGATATAAATTGATTCATATAATTAATAAAGTACATTTAAAAAATGAATTACACAATAAAAAATGACAATTCTGATATACAATTTTATAATTTTTTATTTAAGTGTACGTGAAGCAGGGAATGCGTAGCAATTATATTGACGGGTTACAACTATGTCATAGATCGAAAAGATACTCTTTCGCTATTACCCGTTTGATGGAGCGTGAAGTATCTTGTGTATCATTCTACTCTCCCCGGTTGCTCAACTTGTTTTACTTCTTGCAAATTACTCCATATCACCGGGAAAATTTCATGTTACCTCGATTCTTGTGATATACTCTCTTTATGGGTAAAATGAGTCAAGTTTTTTTTTTAATCGCTTAAAATTATGCACTTCAATTCTGTTGGTGCATCACGGTTGAGATCGGCTGTGATTATGATTTGCGTCAAATAGATACTGTTGTACAGTGTGAACAGATGTGCAAAGAGGTGGAAATAAGGATCACGGGGATTGTTCAGGGCGTTGGTTTCAGACCCTTCGTCTACGGATTGGCGCGAAGGCATGGAATCAATGGTACCGTAAGGAATGATACAGAGGGGGTTCTCGTCCATGCGGAGGGAGCAGAGGAGCACCTTGAAGAATTCATTCGGGGAATAAGAGAGCATCCGCCGCCCCTCTCGTCAATTCGCTCGATAACGATAACCGAGGCGGAGAAGCGGGGGTATGATAATTTTTCCATTTCGAAGAGCGAAGTGTCGGAGAAGCGCTTTACCTTTCTTCCCCCCGACACGGCTGTATGCCAGGAGTGCCTCGGTGAATTTTTCGATACCGGGGACAGAAGATATCGATACCCCTTTATCACCTGTACCAACTGCGGGCCGCGATTCAGCATCATCGACGACATCCCCTATGACCGGGTCAACACCTCGATGGCCGGTTTCACCATGTGCGACCGTTGCCGGCGGGAGTACGAAGACCCCCTTGACCGGCGGTTTCACACGCAGCCCGATGCCTGCCCGATCTGCGGTCCCCACCTCACTCTCTGGCGCGCCGATGGAACCATCATTGCAGATACGATAGGGGAGGTGGCATCACAGACTGTTTCCCTCCTCAGGCAGGGGAGCATTCTCGCCATCAAGGGGGTCGGCGGTTTCCTCCTCGCCTGCGATGCGAAGAACGATGCCGCCGTCGAACGGCTGCGGGAGCGGAAGGGGCGTCCCTTCAAGCCCTTCGCCATGATGGCCGGAAGTATTGAAACGATAGAGCGCATTCTGCACGTTTCCCCTGTAGAGCGAAGCCTCCTCCTCTCAAAGGAGCGCCCCATTCTCCTCCTGAAGGAGAAGCGGGAGGAGGTAAGCAGGCTGGTTGCTCCCGATCTCTCCTTTCACGGGATAATGCTTCCCTATCTCCCCTTTCAGTATCTCCTCTTTTCGGCTGATGCGGATATGGTGCTCATCATGACGAGCGGGAACGTGGCCGATGAGCCGATACTGTACCGGGACGAGGATGCCCTTCGCTCCCTCGGGCGGATCGCGGATTACCTGGTGCTGTATAACAGGGATATCGTGGCGCAGAGCGATGACAGCGTTCTCTTCGTTGAGGAGGGGATTCCCTTCTTTATCCGCCGATCGCGCGGATATGTGCCGGTGCCCTTTCAAACAGAAGGAACCGGGAAGCATATCCTGGCAACCGGCGGCGATCTCAAGAACAGCTTTGCACTCGCGAAGGATGATGTTATCATTCTCAGCCAGTTCCTCGGTGATCTCGCTTCCCCCGCTGCAAATGAACAATATCGCCGAACCATCGATCACTTCAAGCGGGTCTACGACTTTACTCCCGAGGTGGTGGTCTCGGACATGCATCCCGGATACTTCACCACCGCTTTTGCCGATGAGCTGGAGCGGGAGGGGCTCGAGCGCATCGCCGTGCAGCATCATCACGCCCATATCGCTTCGGTCATTGCCGAGCGCGAGATACCCGGGAAGGTTATCGGGCTCGCCTTCGACGGCACCGGCTACGGCATCGACGGGACTCTCTGGGGGAGCGAGTTCCTCATCGCCGACCGGCGTTCATTCCAGCGAATCGCCCATTTCTCAAACTTCCGTCTTCCCGGCGGGGAGAGCGCCATCAGGGATGTGTGGAAGATCGGGCTCTCCCTCCTCTTCAGCCGCTACGGAACCTCAGTACCGGGCATCATCAGCCATCCGCAGTGTGACCTGGTGCTGGAAATACTGCAGAAGGGGATACGCTCACCGCTGACCTGCAGCGTCGGGAGAATCTTTGACGGTGTTTCAAGCCTCCTCGGCTTTTCGGAGCGGGTGAGCACTGAGGCTGAAGCCGCCATGCTCCTCGAGGAGGCGGCGGTGCGGGGGAGCAGCTGGCGGGGAAAACCCTTCGATATTCCCCGGGAAGAGGGTGATACCGTCGTGTTGCAAACAGAGGCGCTCACGGAGCATATCATCGATCTCATGCGTGGGGGAGTTGCACGGGAAGAGATAGCCTATCGGTTTCACCGTGCGCTGGCGCATTCGGCGGTGACCCTTTCGGAGCGCATCAGGGAGGCGTACAGCATCACCGGTGTCGCCCTGAGCGGCGGGGTTTTTCAGAACAGGCTCCTTCTTCGCCTCGTCATGGAGGAGCTCCGGGAAAAAAAATTTGACATCCATACACACGCGCAGGTACCCTGCAACGATGGCTGCATCGCGCACGGGCAGCTCGCCGTCGCGATAGCGCATATGAATGATGGACAGGAAAAAGATTAAAGAGCTCGCACAGAGGCTTCAGGGATTTCCCCTCAAGGGAGATGTTCGCATCATGGAGGTGTGTGGGACGCACACCACGGAGTTTTTTCGAACGGGGGTCAAGGGGCTCTTTCCCGTGGGATTATTGCTCGTCGATGGTCCCGGCTGTCCCGTCTGCGTGACGCCCAATGAATATCTTGACCGGGCGATCGAGATCGGGAAGCGATACGATGCGCTCCTGGCAACCTTCGGGGATATGATCAAGGTTCCCTCATCCTACAGCTCGCTGGGAAAAGAGAAAGCGGCAGGGATGGACATCGAGATCGTCTACTCGCCGCTCGATGCTCTCTCAATTGCCGAGCGAATGCCCGATCGAGAGGTCGTTTTTATCAGCGTGGGATTCGAAACAACGGCGCCCACCGAAGCGGTTGCCCTTCTTGAGGCGAAGAAGAGAAACGTAAAGAACTTCTCACTCCTTGCCGGCAACAAGCTCACCCCGCCTGCGGTGCGGGCCCTCCTCGATGCGGAGGAGGTCAATATTGACGGTTTTATACTCCCCGGTCATGTGAGCGCTATTATCGGCGTCGACGGATGGCGTTTCATCGCCGATGAGTACGGAAAACCCTGCGTGGTTGCAGGCTTCGAGGATCACGATCTCATCAGGGGAAGCCTGATGCTGCTGAAGATGATAGTGCAGGGTGATGGTAGTATTGCGAATGAATATACCCGCGTAGTCAGGGAGAAGGGTAACGAGCATGCCCGTGAGGTCATGTACCGGGTCTTCGAGGAAACGGATTCTCCCTGGCGGGGGATCGGGGTGATACCCGAAAGCGGTCTCTCGCTGCGCGATGAATTTTCCGGGTACGATGCCGCACTGAAATTTCCGGTGAATCCGCCGCCGCCCCGCGAGGCGAAGGGCTGCCGGTGCGGGGAGCTCCTTCGGGGATTGGCCACTCCCGATCAGTGTCCGCTCTTCGCCACCGTCTGTACGCCGGAGGATCCCGTCGGTCCCTGTATGGTCTCGACGGAAGGGCCCTGCGCGGCGTATTTCAAGTACGGGAGGCAGTAGATGTCTGATCGAATACTCGCTGCGCACGGCAGCGGCGGCAAGCTGATGAACGACCTGATAGAAAAGGTTATCAGGAAGATCCTCGGCGACTCGGTGCAGCTCGATGATGCGGCGATACTCGACACGGCCGGCGGGAAGATCGCCTTCACCACCGATACCTTTACCGTCACCCCGATCTTCTTCCCCGGAGGTGATATCGGTAAGCTTGCGGTGAACGGCACGGTGAACGATCTAGCGGTCCTGGGAGCCACGCCGCGATTCATCTCCTGCGGCATGGTGATCGAGGAGGGGCTGGACATGGAGGTCTTGGCCAGAATCCTCCGCTCCATGCGTGCTGCAGCCGATTATGCGGAAGTGAGCATTGTGACCGGTGACACCAAGGTGGTGCCGCGGGGAAATGCCGACGGCATCTTCATCAATACGAGCGGGATCGGCATTCTCAGTGAAGGCGCAACGCGACAGCCGATAACGCCGGGCGACAGCATCATCATCAACGGATCAATCGGCGATCACGGCATTGCCGTTATGGCCGAGCGGAATAATCTCTCCTTTTCTCGCGGTCTGCATTCCGATTGTGCGCCCCTCAATCGCCTGATAGCCGCGGTGACCCGGGACTTTGCCGGGAGCATCAGATTTATGCGCGACCCGACGAGGGGCGGCGTCGCATCGGTTCTGAACGAGATAGTAAAGGAGGGGAATTTCGGGGCCAGGCTCACCGAGGAGCGGTTGCCCATCCGGGAGGAGGTTCACGGTGTCTGCGAGCTTCTGGGGCTCGATCCTCTCTACGTTGCCAATGAGGGGAAGGTGCTCCTCATTGCAGCAAAGGAGGTTTCTGAAGAGATAGTGGCGTGCATGCGGGAAATAACCGAAGGAGCGGCAGCGCAGATAATCGGTACCATTACCGATGACTTTCCCGGCAGGGCGTATCTGGAGACGAGTATCGGCGGGAGCAGGATTCTCCCCCACCTCACCGAGGAGCAGCTGCCGCGAATATGTTGAAAAGGTGATGATATTTACGAAAGGGACACAGAGGCGCGGAGTGGTGAAAATTGATGCTTCTATTCTGTCATTGCGAGCGCCTGCCTTCAGGCAGTTCGCGAAGCAATCTCTGTTCATTGATCAAAATTTTCATTAATGCAAAATGCTTCTAATTGTGAGGCTTCCACAATGAATGTAATGTTCTATGTCATTCCGAGCCCGAGAGGTGAAGGAATCTATCTTCAGTAGGTATATATTGTGATGATTAATAAATGTTATATTGATTAAGTAACTTTAGATCATAATGAATACAGATTGCTTCGTCACTACGTTCCTCGCAATGACATTCAGAGTTCTGAGAATCTGAGCACTGCGGAATGTCTCTTTACCGAAATGACAATATTTTATCTGTGTCTCAGCGATTCTGTGGCTATACTGTATTTGAAGGTGAAAGAGAAGCAGTGCGCGGACGTTTCAATGGCCATACTGTACTTAAAAGGCAATTACAAGCGGGATGCCAGAATCTCTCGTGCGATGTCAAAAGGAGCAATAAATGTGTCTTGCCGTACCCATGCGAATAGTTGAGATAGATGGCAGCATGGCTCTTGTCGAGTCCAGAGGGGTGGAAACGAAGGTCAATACCGCCCTCGTTCCCGATCTTCATGTGGACGATCGGGTTATCGTTCACGCCGGTTTTGTCATCGAGCGGCTCGATCCCGGGGAGGCCGATAAAATAGACGAGCTGTGGGATCAGTATGAGCAGTTTCTCGATGAAGAAGGGTGAGGGTAAAGGTATATTTTTTCAACAGGTTCTTCCCGTTGTTAAACCCTGCTTCTAGATCAGGCACGCCCTGTTTTTCTGAAACTCTTTGGATGTTCGACTAACCATGATGTATTGCTCTTTTCTCATTTTGATATAATCTTTCATATTAACAAGCTTTTAATTCGTTTGTTCTTGACCGGAATACTTCACCACTCTAATATATATTCTGTCCTGTGAAGGAATGTATTGCCATTTCCT
>CAZZCF010000199.1:0-7051 GCA_964652955.1 uncultured Leptospirales bacterium | reverse complement strand
TGATGAGGAGACCTACTTAAAAAACTTATCTATGAACTCGTTGAGCTTTTTAAAATATCCTGGATTTATCTTCGAGTCGAGCCATAGCAGGAGATCCGCACTCACACCATTCGGTGATTCATATTCATGATGAATCACATAATTCGCTATTTCATATTTTATTGTTTCTAAAATCTCTTCAGCCGTGCAGAGATTTGAAGGACAGGGCCCGAGAATCTCGCAGATTTTAACAATAATCTCATGCTTGTTAATTTCTTTCAGTTCCTTCCTGCACTTATCATCAAAAAACGAATTCTTTAACAAAACATTTTCAGAATAATGAGAATGAATTGCTCCCTCTTCTTCCCTGTTCACACCACTTGCTCTACTTTTCATTTTCACATCCTCGACACGTGAATAATTAAGAAGAAACACTTTCCGGATTAATGACTATATACTTCCTTCTTCCCTTACCTGCTTGCGGGGGAAACCAGGTATAATAACTCACTAAAAATCCGATTAATTCAAATTTATATAATAATTTCCTCATCGTCAAAAAAAAACAGCAATTTAAAACTCAATTAAATACCTTCCCATAACTGAATATTCGAGAGTGCGGATTGGGAATTTCAGCGTGTGAAAGGAAGCATGAAATTTTAATTGAAAAAAATGAGTTCTTCTCTGAAATTCTCTTAATACATTTTATTCCAAAAGGAGGTTGTTATGAAAACTAAATTCAAAATTGCAGGTGCCATTCTGATTGTCCTGGCAATAATCGGTTTATTTCTCTACTTCAGGTATTTGTTCACCTACGAACAGAGAAATGTTTTGCAGAGACGAATAGAAACGATCACCGGGCAGAATCTCACCATCACCATTTTCGGCTATGATGGGAGGATTATCAAGAGATGGACGAATGTTAAGAAGATCACCTCAGGCAAGGAAGATCGTGATTATACCTATTTCTATACCAGCGACAACCGATATGTTCAGATTCCCAATTCGGTATGGTACATCGCAGAGGAGGAGTAGCCTCCCCCGAACGATTGCGAATACCGTGTCAACGAGCAGATCGCCATAAAAGGTTTGCAGTGCATAACGGGAGTATACAATATCTGAAGGGTATCGGCCCCCAAAAGGCCGCAATTCTGAAAAGTGATGCCGGTATCAGCACCATCGAGGATCTGCTCTATTATCGTCCACGACGATATATCGATCGATCTACTTTTAAATTAATACGGGATTGCTTCGTGAATGATGTCGTAACCGTTTTCGGCGTCATTCGCAGAGTTGCCCGTTCCGGCAAACGGAAAAAGTTCCTCGAGGTGGAGATTGATGACGGATCTGATACCATCAGTGGCATTTTCTTTGGAGGAATACAGTACTTCGAAAGAATTTTTAAAACAGGCGAACACGTCCTCTTCTCGGGAAAGATTGATTTCTACCGAAAAAAGCAAATCGTACATCCCGATTTCGATTTTGTTGACCATGAATACACCATTACATCAATTAACACCGGACGAATCGTTCCCCTCTATCCCTCAACTGAAAAACTGAAGCAGAGTGGCTTTGACTCCCGTGGTTTTAGACGAATACTGCGGATAGCGCTGGAATTCTATCTGGACAGTATTGCGGATCCCTTCGATAGTGATTTTCTGAAAAGACTTGATCTGATACCCCTCCGCGATGCCATTGTTTCCATGCATTTCCCCGAAACGCTTGAAGCAACCGAGAAAGCACGGAGGCGACTCGCCTTCAATGAGCTCTTCTTTTTGCAGTACTATCTCTGCATCTCGAAAAGACATGTACAGGAGGAAAACCGCGCAGGGAGACCCGCGTACTCGTCGAAGTTATTCGATGAATTTCTTTCCCGCGTTCCTTTTCAGCTCACCGATGATCAGAAAACTGCCATAGATGAAATACGGCGCGATCTCGAAAATCCCTATCCCATGAACAGGCTGCTCCAGGGCGATGTCGGTTCCGGGAAGACGGTTGTTGCAATTGCAGCTTCTCTCCTGGTGAACGGTCGGAATGAACAGGTCGCCCTCATGGCTCCCACCGAGGTGCTTGCCACTCAGCATTATGAAACCTGCACTGCGCTCTGCCCTCCCGGTGTGAATGTTCAGCTCCTGACCGGAAGTGTTTCAAAAGCAGAAAAGGAATTGCTCTATCGCCAAATTGCAGAAGGCGAAGTCAATATTGTTATCGGAACGCACGCACTGATACAGGAACCTGTTTCTTTTCAAGCTCTCGGTCTGGTTATCATCGATGAGCAGCATCGTTTTGGCGTGAAGCAGCGTGCGACACTCAGGGGGAAGGGTACGTCGCCGGATCTCCTGATAATGACTGCGACTCCTATTCCCCGATCACTTTCCCTTACCATCTACGGGGATCTCGACATCTCGTATATCAAGACAAAACCACAAAACAGACTCCCGATAGAAACTCTCGCCTTCAAGGAATCGAGGAGAACGGGAATATACAATTCGGTTAATAAATACGTTTCAGAAGGACGCCAGGTGTACTATATACTCCCGCTCATTGAAGAATCGGAAAAATCCGATCTCCTGTCAGCGGTAGAGACCTATCATCACCTGCAGGAAACGGTATTCCCCCATCTCCGGGTCGCATTGCTTCACGGGAAAATGCCAGCCGAAGAAAAAGATGCGATCATGAAGAAATTCAAAGAGCGTGATATCGATATACTGGTCGCCACCACGGTCGTTGAGGTTGGCATCGATGTCCCAAACGCTTCCGTAATAATTATCGAGCACCCGGAGCGATTTGGGCTGTCCCAGCTCCATCAATTGAGAGGTCGCATCGGCAGGGGTGAACATCAATCTTTCTGCATTCTCATATACTCCGACAGCATTTCAGCAGAGAGCAAGCAGAGAATAGAAATAGTGACCCGGACCGATGACGGATTCGTCATCGCCGAGGAGGATTTGCGATTCCGCGGTGCCGGTGAGATCATGGGTGAAAAACAGCATGGCCATACGGGGCTCGAGTTTACGGACCTGTCAAGCGATCTCAACCTAATCATGACTGCCCGCGCAGAAGCTGCATCAATTGTCAATGCAATGGAGAGCATTGATACCGTCATCGATGCGCTCAAGGATAATGAGAAAGCTGACGTCATCCTGCAGGGAATCCGAAAGAAGAGGATCCTCTCACTACTCTCCTGAAGTGCAGAGTAACATTCGACAGCGATACCCTGCACTTCCTCCCTGCGGAATTATACCTCCCCTCCATATATCACTGTGAATATCTATGCGCGAATATCAATTTTGACAGGTTTTATCCGTGATGTGATGATTGCGGGTGAGTGGTAAAGATAGTCTTTTCTATGAACCTCTTATAGATCACGATATGAGCGATGCCAAACCACTGATTCCACTTGCTCCTGAATAATTCGAGTTTGTGTGATGCAGCGCGTGAATCAAGATTGGACTTTTTAGCAACCTCATCAATAACAGAGGTTATTCTGTCAATTTCAGAGTAGTATTTCCTCGAAACAGTTTTCCTGAATTCGTTGAATTCCTGAATATTATCAAAGGGGAGCTCGCTTTTATTAATGTTCTCCTGAAACCAGTACAACACTGTCTCTTTTACAAATTCGTAGGGAATGAACTTGGAGGCTTTATTCTTCCCCAGATATTTATAGCAGCTCCCGATCCTTTCCATCTGAAACCAGTTTATCAAAATTCGATACACGCTAAAAGGCCCGAGATGATAAATGAAGAGTTTCAGCACATCACCGTCAAATCCGAAAAACCTCCCGATCTCTTCAACATGGAAATCGATTGATTTGAAAAGAAAGCTGGAATAGCTCTTGACGATGTTCTGCGTTTTATCCTTCAAGAACTTCAGGAGCGCAATTTTGATAGCTCCCTCGAGCTGTGAACCCTCCTGTGAATCATCGAGGAAAAGAAAAGAATTATTCAAATCGGTATAATCCTGTTCGAGCTTGTCGGGATGTATCAGTATTACATAGGGAACGCGTGTATTCCAGGAACGCGTACCGCTCATGGAAAAGTCGACCGGTGCAACAGGTTTAGTTTCCTGCTCGGCGAAATCCGTTTCAACTCTTTCAACCGCAGCTTTCTGTTCTAAATCTTCTTTAAATTTTTTTTCTGTCTCTATTTCATCCGCTTCAATATCAGACGCGAACTCCTGTTCATCACTCTCGTCGATATCGGTGAGTGCGGTTTCAAGAGAATCTTCTCTCTTATGATGTGGGCTCTCAAAGAGGCTGTCATAATCATAGGAGAGGTTTTCATGATACGTTATCTTATTGAATAAATCCTTTTCAAGGACATCATAATCCTCATCAGAGATTCCCAATATGGCGTGCAGCCGGGATAAGAACTTCTCCGTTTTTTCACTTAAATCGAAGGCATCCTGTATGATGCCTCCAATCTCAAGATACAGTTGTTTCCCTTCAGGAGTTAAATTGAGAATTCCCAGTGTTCGGTGTATCTCCTCCCACTCCTTCTTCACGATACTGTTGAACTCTCGTAATGGAATGAAAATCTCCGCACATTTCAGAAAAGCAATTCTGTTCTTCTTCCCGTCTTCGTTGTCGGTGAATACTATAACATAATCCTGTTTCGCTTTGCGCGATAACACATCTTCAGAGACAAGCGGTATATATTTATCAGATGTTTGATTGATATTGTCTATAAACTTTGAAAAAGTGTACTGGTACTTCTTCAGTATCTCCTCAACAGCTTCGGATACTGAAGCATCGGCAAAGGTGCGTTTCAACTTTTCCGAAATATTCCTGTGTTCCTGAATGATGAACGGAATGCCATTTTTGAAGATATGGAGATCGCTGTCGAACAGAAGGCGCCTCATCTTTTTCTCCACGGCTCCCTCTTCAGCTCCTTCCCCCGATTCTTGAACCTGTTTATCTCCCTTCCGCGCAATACGCTCGCTGTCACGGATAGCTTCTGCCCGTGCGCTGGTATAATCCACTTCTCCCTCAATATCCTGAAGCAATCTATCTAGTTCGTCATCTATCATACGTGATTACCCATCACATGATCGATTGTGGAGATTCAGTCTACTCATCGGAAACTTCATGTTCATCGTGCGAGCACATAATGGAAAGAATTTGCATCTACAACAATCGCTCTCCGCAATAAAAAAGTATTCCGGAAGAGAACACCTCACTGGAGGACTTTGCTATCAGGTTTGGCTTCACTGTTCTTCTCGGACGTCTCACTTTTCCTCTCCTGATCCGGTTCATCTGCATTATTGAGAGGAGGAAGCTCTTCGTCCCTCATTATCATATTGATCTCCTCTGTATTGAGCGTCTCTCGCTCAATCAAATTCTTCGCGATTCTTTCGAATTTCTCCATGTTGCTGAGTATCAGCTCCTTCGCTCGCTTCTTGCAGCTTTCGATTATCATCTTGACTTCTTCGTCAATCATTTCAGCTGTTGCTTCACTGTAGTCCCTATGCTGGGAGATCTCCCGTCCTATAAAAATCTGTTCATTCTTCTTCCCGAAAGCGAGCGGCCCGAGCTTATCACTCATTCCCCACTCACACACCATCTTTCGTGCTACATCGGTTGCACGCTCAATGTCGTTACTCGCACCGGTTGTGATATCATTGAACTTCAGCTCCTCAGCAACGTATCCACCGAAGAGACTGGTTATCTGACTGAGCCAGTAGCTCTTCGAGTACAGGTGCTTCTCATCCTTCGGTAATTGCATGGTGAGTCCGAGGGCTCTTCCCCGCGGGATAACGGTCACCTTGTGTACCGGATCGGAACCGGTTAATAACCCGAGTATTGTGTGCCCTGCTTCGTGATAGCCGATTACCTCCTTTTCCTCATTAGAGATAATCATCGATTTTCTCTCGGGTCCCATCAGAACCTTATCCTTCGCATCTTCCATCTCCAGCATGGTGACCCGCTTCCTGTTCTTCCGCGCAGCAAGGAGAGCCGATTCGTTTACCAGGTTCGCCAGATCAGCGCCGGTAAACCCCGGAGTTCCGCGTGCAATGACTTTAAGATCAACTTCCCGTGAGAGGGGTATTTTTTTCGAATGAACGGCGAGTATCTTCTCGCGTCCCTTGATATCCGGAATATCAACCACCACCTGCCGGTCAAATCTTCCCGGTCGCAGCAGCGCGGGATCGAGGACATCCGGTCGATTGGTTGCAGCAACGATGATAACTCCCTCATTCGTTTCAAAACCGTCCATCTCGACGAGGAGCTGATTCAGCGTCTGCTCCCGCTCATCATGACCCCCGCCGAGACCGGCGCCTCTGAGTCTCCCCACCGCATCTATCTCATCAATGAATATAATACACGGTGCGCTCTTCTTCCCCTGCTCGAAGAGATCTCGTACACGGGATGCGCCAACGCCGACGAACATCTCCACGAAGTCCGAACCGCTTATCGAGAAGAACGGCACACCCGCTTCGCCAGCAATCGCCCTCGCAAGGAGTGTTTTTCCGGTACCGGGCAATCCCATGAGAAGAACCCCTTTGGGGATCTTTGCCCCGATAGAAACGAATTTCTTCGGATCCTTGAGGAAATCAATAATCTCACTCAGCTCCTCCTTTGCCTCATCCACGCCGGCAACATCTAAGAAGGTGACCTTGTTCTTGGTCTCCGGATTGAGCCGGGCCCTGCTCTTTCCGAAGGACATCGCTTTATTACCGGTCGTCTGTATCTGTCGTATCATCAAAAACCAGATGAGCCCGAAGAAGATAAGCCAGGGAAGAAAGTTTAAAATTCCCTTGAAGAGCACATTCTCTTCAACCTCCTCGCCCTTGACCTCAATCTTATTCGATATGAGTATTTTCATGAGATCGGGATCGTCATAGGGAATGAGCGTTTCAAAGTGATGCGCCGTATCACCTTTGATGTATGTTCCGACAATCTTCTTCCCGTTTACAATTTTTACCGCCTTAACCTTTTTATCGTACACTTTTTTTATGAAGTCACTATATTGAAGGGGTTCGATCTTCGGTTTGGTGATATCATTCATCTTGAATATTGCAATTCCGAGAACCAGGATGAGCAATATCAAGGCAATCTGTTTTCCTGTTTTATTCA
>CAZZCF010000198.1:0-7061 GCA_964652955.1 uncultured Leptospirales bacterium | reverse complement strand
TATTTATCCACATTATTCACAAAAATTTAAATTCCAATTTTAAATGGTAAATTTGCACCCTTTGTATGGGATATATTAACTGAATTATATTCATCACCCTTTTTATAATAAAATTGTTATGAAAAATACTGGTGAATTCAGTGATTAAGAAGAATTTGAATAATCATTAGGGTATATTTCATCTTTCAAGCTTCACGAAGTGTTTATATAACCGGGTGGAAAAATACCTTTTTTACTCAATGTATATAAGGTGTTAATAAAATATGGATATGATTTTTATATTCACTCTGCTTGATCTGGTCTTAAAATTTTTAATTAAAAAAATAATTTTTTGCTATATAAAATATTTCTATCGTTTCCGACAAATCTTAACAAAATTAAATAAAGTGTTTGGTTTGTGTTAGGGGATTTTCACTCCTTTCTACTGAAGAGCTATAGGCAGAGATGGCTTACATGAGAAAAATTTATTTGGATAATATGAAAAGACTTGAAAATATTTCTCTGCTATTGGCTATTATTGTAAAGCCACTTCACGCTTTTATAGATTTTTTCGATAGAACCTGATCTCAACTGTGAGTTTTTGGAGTGAAGTAATTCAAACAAATGGAAAAATCTGTAAATAGCTGGAGTACCTCAGATGTCATCTCCTATACTGAGAGTATGATTTTACAACAGAATCGGTAGGTGAAGAGTTTTCCATGAGTAATTATGAAAGATATTCCAGATTTATTATTCGATCAGTTGATCACATTTTCAAGAATTTTCTCAATGACTTCTCCGTGCAGGAGGTCTTTGAGGCTCAGTCGGATGAAACCGATCCGAAAGTATGTGTGGAACTCAGGGGAAGCATTAATGGAGAAATAATTATTAATCTTCCGGTTAAGACACTTAATCATATTACCGAAAAGATAATGCCCAATGTGAGTAAAAGATCGCTGAGGCGATATCATGAGGATGTCGCCGGGGAAATCGCGAATCTCATAACCGGTACTTTTGCGAATCAACTTCAATTCTTGAACCATACGGTGAGGCTCTCTGCTCCAGACTTCAATGAGGATCAAATAGTCATAAAGACGTTCTATGAAAATATTAATCTCTCCTTTATCTCGGCTCTTGGAGGATTTGATATAGATCTCTATTACCGAGAGGAATGAGGCAACTTGCGGAAATATAAAAACAAAATGAGCGAGTGAATGGTGAAGATACAGTTTCTCGATTACGCTATTGTAATTGCCTATTTTCTCTGCAGTCTTCTCATCGGTTTTTTCTTTCTGAAGCGAGCAGGAAAGAGCATCGAGGAGTTCTTTCTCTCAGGGAGAAAGCTCACCTGGTGGGTTGCCGGTACTACAATGGTCGCCACGACCTTTGCTGCTGATACTCCTCTCGCAGTTACCGAGCTTGTTGCGTTGAAGGGGATAGCGGGGAATTGGATGTGGTGGAATATGGTTGCGGGAAGTGTTCTCACAGTATTCTTTTTTTCAAAACTCTGGAGACGCGCACAGATCACAACCGATGTTGAGTTTATCGAGATACGGTATTCTGGTAAGCCAGCTGCATTCCTGCGGGGCTTCAAGGCAATATATCTTGGTATCTTTATTAATTGTGTTATCATGGGATGGGTTAATGTGGCCCTTGCCGAGATATTGATCAACATCTTCGGTGTGAGCCGCTCATATGTATTCCTTGCGGTGATTGTTTGCATGGGAATTGTCGGTCTCTATTCTTCAATCTCGGGATTATGGGGAATCGTGGTCACTGACTTTTTCCAATTTATTATTGCCATGCTCGGTTGTATTGTATTAGCGGTCTTTTTGCTTGATCTTCCAGAGATAGGCGGCATTGTGGGCTTGAAGGCATCACTCCCCGATACGGTATTTGATTTCTTTCCCGGTGTTGGAATTGATGCATCGATGGCATTGCAAGGTGTGATGATGCTTGCCTGGAGTGCTTTTATTGCTCATATACTGATTCAGTGGTGGGCATCATGGTATCCCGGATCAGAACCGGGCGGTGGTGGATATATTGCTCAGCGCATGATGTCTACAAAAGACGAAAGGCATTCAGTTCTTGCTACACTCTGGTTTACGATAGCTCATTATGCATTACGTCCGTGGCCGTGGATTATCGTTGCACTCGCTACTTTGATATTGTACCCCGATCTCCCCCCCGAGCATAAGAAGACCGGTTTTATACTTGCGATGCGGGATCATCTCCCCTCTGGTCTCCTGGGGATGCTGGTTGCCGCTTTTCTCGCAGCATATATGTCAACGATATCGACACATCTCAATTGGGGGAGCTCGTATATCATAAATGACTTTTATAAAAGATTTATCGTTCGCGAATCCTCGGAGGAACATTATGTGTTCGTTTCGAGAATAGTTACGATTCTGCTCGTATTTCTTTCCAGCCTCCTCATTTTCATCATAGAATCAATATCGGGTGCATGGGCGTTTATAATTGAATGTGGTGCCGGGTTGGGTTTGGTTCTTATCCTGAGGTGGTACTGGTGGCGAATAAACGCCTGGTCTGAAATTGCAGCAATGATTGCGCCATTTGTTGGATATGCATTAACACGATTTTATCTCACTATCACATTTCCCGATAGCCTTTTTGTGATTGTACTTTTTACCACAGTCACCTGGCTTGTGATAACCTTTTTGACAGAGCCAACTGATGAAGAATGCTTGATCCGTTTTTACGAGAGGGTGCAGCCTGATGGTCCCGGCTGGAATCGGGTTAAGGTGAAAGTTGATCTTCAATTTGAAGCTGAGCCATTGAGTGCACTTTTTGTGAACTGGATAATCGGAATCCTCCTCATTTACTCTTCGCTCTTCTCAATTGGCAAGATCATTTTAAAGGAGTATCATTACGGAATTCCTCTCGCTGTTCTGGCAGCGCTCCTCTTTTTACTGCTCAACTATAGACTTCGAAGAAGCCTCCCCCTTTAACTGATTATTCAGTTTTCTGTGATCCGGTATGTTGTTCAGGTTCTCGTTTCCATTTGTGTCCTGTTTGGATGTATCTGATCCTTACCTGAAAGTGGTCGGGATAATCGCCAGGTTGAAGTATTTTTTTTGTCACTTTTCGAGCCTGATGCATGCATGTATGGTAAATGGTTTTGGAGATTGCTGATGGCTGAGTTTGAGAGAAATGCTCTTGAGACGAGCACCTCAGAGTGCTATATCAGGTACTCACGGTCCCTGATCAACTTTTTGAAAGGTTATGTTCGTTGTGTGTACCTCGCTGAAGAGATAGTACAGGATGTTTTCCTGAAACTTTTTGATAAGGGGATAATTCTCGATCCTGATGTTTCTCATACCAGGAATTTTCTCTTCAGTGTGGCAAAAAATGCAGCACTTGACCATTTGAGAAGACGGGATACCGAGAGGCGGCGATATAACGATATATATATGGAAGAGGTCCAGTGCAACAACCTGTTCTACAATAGTCTTGAGAAAATGGTCATAAAAGGTGAAGTTATCGATACGTTATATGATACCATTAACTCGCTGCCTCAAGAGAAGAGAGCGGTTGCTATAAAGAAACTGTTTCTCCAGGAGAAGAGCAGGGAAATCGCTGAGGAATTAAATATCTCAGTTTTTATCTTAAACAAGATAATCAGAGAGGTGAAGTCCACTCTTCGTTTAAAGCTCAAAGAGTATTTTATGGATGATCTCTCGTAGTGTACAGATACTGTTTCTCTTTCCCCACCCTGAAGAGAAGCCATTAAATATTTGCGTCCTTGAATAAGTAAGTAATTGACAGCATTAATTTGTACACAATAATACGTTGTTGTGCAGAGGCTTTTTTTGTTGTGGCAAAGTGTACAAAGCATGTCTTTGCATCTTTGCGGTTTGGGAATGAGCTACGCGTGCTTGTTTTTTTTCGGATGTTTGATGTTTTTTACAATCCGCAAAAGGAATAGAGCACGTCCGGATTTTGCTCCATCCTTTATAATGATTTGCTCTCCCTTGTGCGGTGGGTAAAAAACGAGGTTATGATGACTCAGCGTGAACGATCGGTTACGGTGAAAAGGGCACGTGAGCTCGTGCTGAATTCGGTTAAACCGCTTCCTCCTGAAAAGATACCCATCCTGGGAGCCGCGGGGAGAGTGCTCTCCGAAGATATTATCTCAGTGTTCAACATACCACCATTTGATAATTCCGCAATGGATGGTTATGCCGTTATTGCGGCAGATACTGCTCGGGCATCACGGGAAAATCCCATACGACTGAAGATAATCGACGAGATAAGGGCTGGTGATAATCGGATAGTAAAACGGGTCGAAGAAGGGACGGCGATTCGTATTATGACAGGTGCTCCGATGCCTGATGGAGCAGATGCGGTTATTCAGTTTGAGGATACACATGATGATGGCGATGCTCTCATTATGCGGCCGGTTGAGCGAGGTGAGAATATTCGACTTTCTGGAGAGGATATACTCAGAGGTTCAACCGTCCTCAGTAGTGGCGACAGACTGAAATCTTCGGATGTGGGATTGTTAGCCTCCCTTAATATTGAGTCCGTTTTAGTGTACAGCAGACCACGGGTAGCGATAATCCAGACAGGTGACGAAATAGTGAGAGTTGGTGAGGAGATGAAACCGGGTCAGATAAGAAATAGCAATGTATATACACTCTTCTCTGAGATTGAGAAATACGAAGGATTGCCCGAAAACCTGGGTATTGCGCGGGATACTCCTGATGCTATAAAGGAGAAGCTTCTCCAGGCCGTTGGATTTGATGTAATCATTACAACTGGTGGTGTATCAATGGGAGTATATGATTATATTAAAGATGCAATATCCGATTTGGGTATTGATATTGTTTTTGAAAAGATTAAAATGAAACCGGGCAGACCATGCGTTTTCGGCACGAAAAACAACACGCTCTTTTTTGGACTTCCCGGGAATCCGGTTTCTGCAATGGTTACCTTCATGCAATTTGTCCGCCCTGCACTATTGCGGATTATGGGTGCACGAAGAATTGAGAAACCGATGATAAATGCTATCCTTGAAGAAGATATTAAAAAGAAACCTGACAGGGAACACTTCATTCGAGGATACTTTTCTATCAGGGATGGAGTTGTATTTGTCAATACAACTGGCCCCCAGGGTTCAGGAATCCTGCGGTCGATGAGTATGGCAAATTGTTTAATCATTCTACCCATCGGGGTGGCGAGTGTCAAAGCAGGTGATACGATTACCATTCAGCTGATAAATCATGAGGAAATCTGATGCTCAGAAAAGCGCTATTCTGCTCTTTTCAGGAGGTCTCGATAGTCTGCTGGCAGCGAAGATCCTTTTAGAACAGCATATTCAAGTAATAGGACTCTATTTTATACTCCCCTTTTCTCCCCCTGATGTTGACCCCGATGATCTGGGAGTATCCGAATGGTCGAAAAAAATCGAAATACCGATGATATACCATCGCTGTGGGAGAGAATACATGCAAATAATTGAGAATCCTTCCCATGGCTACGGCAAGAACCTCAATCCATGTGTAGACTGCCGGTTGTATTTTCTGAGAAAAGCGAAGGAGCTTATGGAACGGGAAGGAGCTTCCTTTGTGGCAACTGGCGAGGTTGTCGGCCAGCGGCCCATGACGCAGATGAAACACATGCTTAATCATCTGGAAAGAGAATCGGGCCTCAGAGGATTGCTTTTACGACCGCTATCAGCAAAGGTGCTCAAGCCAACACAGACAGAAAATGATGGGATTGTTAACCGTGATTTGCTGTTAGGACTCAGCGGCAGGTCTCGAAAGGTACAAATGGAACTTGCTGACAGGTATGGTCTTTCCGAATATCCTTCTCCGGCTGGAGGATGCCCCTTGACTGATCGGAACATAGCAAGAAGGCTCAAGGATGTCTTTACCTTTATTGATTCATACAGCATGATTGATATTTATCTCCTTACTGTGGGAAGACACTTTCGGCTTACAGAGAAGTTAAAAATCATAGTATCAAGAAATAAGGTAGAGAATGACGAGCTTGAAAAGTATAAGGAGGAAGCGGATTACTTTATTGTGCCGGCTTTCAGGGGACCCTCGATCTTTTTGAGGGGAGTTGTTGAGGAAGGGGATATTGATCGGATCGGAACCATACTCCTGCGTTATCGGAGCGGTTCAGAAAGGGGATCAGATTTTCATCTTTACAGGAGAGGGGAGCCGGCTGTTACACTTGCTGCACAGGGTACTATTTCAGAGAGTCAGTTGAAAAAACTGATGATATAGTTATCTTTTCCACTTTATCGGTTCGTCATTCACTCTGTGAAGGGTTCCAATATGTTGTTTCGTGTTGAGCGGTTTTTAACAGTTCTGAAAGAATATATGTGGGAATGATGTGTAAACCGGTTGTATCTTTCCTCTCTTCGGGTCGGGGTATGCTTTTTTCCTCTGTGGCACGTCGTATTCAAGCAGGAAAAATTAGAGCACAACTTGGCATTCTCATCTCTGACAGCCGTGATGCGGGGGCGCTTCTTGTGGCACAAGAATTGGGAATGGAGTCGTTTTTCATTGATCCGGGGGATTTTAAGGATAAACGTGATTATGACAAGAGCTTCTATAAACTTTTTAAAAAAGTGAATACGGATCTGGTGGTCTGTGCTGCTTATCTGAGAATCCTTTCTCCTTTTTTTGTTAAAAGATTCAGAAATAGAATTATAAATATTCATCCTTCTCTGCTCCCATCGTTTCCGGGCATGCAAAGTCAGCGGAGAGCAATGGAGTATGGGGTTACGATTACTGGCTGTACATCGCATTTCATTGATGAAGGCATTGACACGGGTCCGATTATCTTACAATCTCCTGTTCAGATCCTTGATACGGATTCCATTGATACGCTCTCGATGAGAATTCTCAAGGAGGAATATAAAGTACTGACTGAATCGGTAAGGTTATTCTGTGAGGGAAAACTTCGCGTTGTGGGGAGAAGGGTTATCGTGAGATAAAATACTCCCCTTGAAGGTGGGGAAAATGATCATTTGAAAATATTCTTGATATTTTTTGCTCATGAGCTATTGTTCTTCCAGTACCAGGTGCAATGGTTCGCTATAATGAAGT
>CAZZCF010000197.1:0-7074 GCA_964652955.1 uncultured Leptospirales bacterium | reverse complement strand
ACGGAGGAGTCCCTTCACATTTGAGAAAGAGGTATCCACTTTTTGTATCTTCCATTGGAATATGCATGATATTCAAATATAATTGCGGATATATTCTGATCATAAAGTTATCCACTTTATAGTATCGGTTCAAATAAAATAATCATTAAATACTGGTTCATTTTTTTATTTGCAATTATATATTCGCATTCTAGCATTGTGTTAATTTCAGGGAGTTATTTATGAAAAAACATGCGGTAACGTTATACCCTCTAGAGAAGACTCAGTCGTTTGATGAAGACACACTTCTTCTGGATGCGCTTACGGATATGGGAGTGATAGTAAAAACGCCCTGTGGGGGGAAGGGTGTATGCGGTAAGTGCAGGGTGAAGGTAAAGGGAGCGCTCTCAGCGCTCACCGAGCAGGAAAAACGGCACGCGGTTAACGATGAGCGGCTGGCATGCCAGGCGAAGATCATGGGGGACGTTCAGGTTTTTATAGAAGATTCAGTAACCCGGAGAGAAGTAATATATCACCCTGTTGATCGTGAAGCACGTTACGGTGTTGCCGTTGATATCGGTACTACAACAGTGCAGGTAAAGCTGGTTACTATTGGGCGAAGTGAATCGTTTCTCATCGGATCTTTTCTCAATCCACAGCGAAGATACGGGCACGATGTGATTGCCCGCATCACGGTTTCTGATGATCCTGAAAAATATCAGGAGCTTGTCAATCTCATACAGCATGCTGTTGCGACATTACTGCTCGATTTTCTCGATGTGGTGAAGCTGTCACCGGAGCAGATCGATCTGCTGATCTTTTCGGGCAATACGACTATGATGTATTTTCTCTTTAACATCGATGTCTCCACGCTCGGTGTGTATCCCTTTACAGTACCACGACTTGATTTTGATGATTTCAGACCTGATGATATTGCTCTGGAGATCTTTCGCAATGCGCGCGTATTTGCCTTACCAGCAGTATCGGCATATCTGGGATCTGATTTGATAGGAGGTCTTGCCCTCGCACTGGAACAGGGATTTGATCGAAATGTTATTTTTATTGATATAGGAACCAATGGTGAAATCTTTATGATTAATTCCTCTGGAGCGATCTACGCAGCGTCCTGTGCAATGGGACCTGCTCTTGAGGGGATGAACATCTCTTCGGGCATGACGGCTGATGTGGGAGCGATTACCCATATCGGAGCTGATAATAATAAGCTCGATTTTGAGATGCTCGGAGAGAGTGCCCCG
The DNA here is from genome assembly GCA_964652955.1 of uncultured Leptospirales bacterium. Taxonomy (GTDB): domain Bacteria; phylum Spirochaetota; class UBA4802; order UBA4802; family JAKQUI01; genus CAZZCF01. Next base: position 5,839 of record CAZZCF010000197.1, on the reverse strand, counting down.
GTTGGCATGTGCGGAACAGCACTCATCGATATTATTGCACATTTTTTGAGGATGGGAGTAATTCTCCCTTCGGGGGCCTTTTCAAAAGAGATTTCGAATATTGAGCTCCCCACTCCTGCTCGGTATCTTCATGATGGAAATTTGAAGATGATTAAGCTCTGGGATGAGATCACCCTGACCCAGAAAGACATTCGGAATGTGCAGCTCGCAAAGGGCGCAAGCCTTTCTGCGGCACTCATCTTACTCGATGAGGCGGGATGCTCTCTTCGCGATATCGAGCAGGTGCTCATCGCCGGGGCTTTTGGACAGCATCTCGACATCGAGAACTTCAAGCAATTGCGCTTTCTCCCCGACTTTCCCAATGCGGAGTACCATTTTCTCGGCAACAGCAGTCTTACGGCTGCTGAGAGAGCCTGTCTGGACCCCGGTTTCCTGGAGAAAGCCCGAAGCGCTCGTGACAGGGTGCAGGTTGTCGAGCTTTCGGGACATACCGATTTCAATAAGCAATTTGTCGAGGCGATTAAATTCTAGGGAACAGATTGCTGCTTCGGTATTTTTCTCACCGTAAAGCACCGCGTGCCATGGGATGTACTCATTCTCTAAAAGGGCAGGGCGCTTCTTCGAAAACGGGATTTACGGTGATGTTCAAGATTGAATGAGTTTATGCAAAAAAGCACTCAAGTCAGTATCGCTTGAAGAAAGGAGCCCTTCCAACAGGTCATCGTCGTTCACGATTCTTTTCAGGAGATCGCCGCGATCAGAGAAGCTCAGCGAAGAGAATGCACTTTCGCTTTTCAGTACCTCCCGTGCCGCTCTGAGCACTTCCAGTATCTTCTCAATGTTGTCGGGAAGGTGCTGTTCTAGCTCACGGCGCAATCGTGCTGACATTGACGGAGAGGCTCCCCCTGTTGAGATAGCGATCATCAAATCACCGCGCTGCATCCACGAGGGGATATAAAAGGAGCAATGCGGGGGATCATCCACGGCATTGATGAGGATATTTCTCCTCTCCGCTTCGATGAATACCTTTCGATTCGTTTCGGTATCATCGGTAGCCGAGAAGACCAGCGCTGCGCTCTCGAGATCGCCTTCACGGTATTCTCGCTCTATCAGCGTCAGTGCATTGGGGTACTCCTCGATAAGACGGTGAATGTCTCCTTGAAAATCGGGGGCAATGGCTGTTATCCGTGCATTTCGTGAGAGGAGATCCCTGATCTTTCGCAGTGCCACCTCTCCGCCGCCGATCACCACGATATGTCTGTTTTCAATGTTCAGAAAAATGGGATAGAGCTTCATCTATTTTAAGAGCTCCTCTGGCACCGGGAATTCCTCTCCCTCATCACGGAGTGCTCTCTTCTTCTCATCGGTTAGGTCGATCTCCTCGTCGGTAAGGTAGCACTGCGGGTCGGGGGCCCAGGGATCGTTATAAGTACGATATGCACGCACCCGCATTGAGCCGGTACAGAGTTCGCGATATCTGCAGAGCTTGCATCTCCCCTTGATATAGTCCGCCTTGTGCTTTAATCCGCGCATGAGGGGATCGCTCTCGTCCATCCAGATGTCACCGAAGCTTCGCTCTCGAATGTTGCCGAAAGTATAATCCTGCCAGAACTGGTCCGGATGAACATTCCCGAAAAAGTCTATATTTCCGATTCCAACACCGGTTGAATGCGCTCCGCCGCCGTTCCAGGAGAGGAGCCGGTGTACCTCTTCCGACTGCTGTTGGTTGTGATCTTTCAGCTTGAGGTAGAGGTAAACACCGTCGGCGTGATTATCGACGGTGAGTATGTTGATGTCGAGGTTTCGATCGAAGAAGTCTCTTGTGCGCTCGAGGATGATATCCATGGCGTCACGCGACTCCCGATGATTAAGATCGTCTGCGAAGATGTTTTCACCGCGTCCCGAGTAGACGAGATGATAGAAACAGGCGCGGTTAATTCCCTCCTCCCTGATGAAATCGAATATCCGGTGAAGATCCTGATAATTTCTTTTGGTGAGGGTTAGCCGAAGCCCGACCCGCTGTCCGACAGCCACACAGTGTTCAAATCCATTCATGGCTCGACGAAAAGCACCCTTGACACCTCTGAATTTGTCGTTCACCTCTTCCATGCCGTCGAGGCTGATTCCCACGTATACAATCCCGGCATTTTTCAACGCATTGGCCATTTCCCGGTCAATCAGCGTGCCGTTGGTCGAAAGAACGGGGCGGATCTCCTTCTTGGCCGCATGTTCTATCAGGGTAAGGATGTCCTTCCGCATCAGCGGCTCACCTCCGGAGAAGAGGAGGGATGGTATTCTGAAAGAGGCGAGATCGTTGACCAGCGAGATGCCCTCTTCGGTGGTAAGCTCCCCGCCATAGCTGATGTTATCGGAATCGGTATAGCAGTGAACGCATTTCAGATTGCAGGTTCTGGTGGTGCTCCAGACAATAATGGGCCGCCGTTCACTGGCACTGAGCTCCCGGTGATGCGGGAGATTACCGTGCAGGTCTGGTTTCGATTCGGTTCCGTAGCGAAGACCGTCTCCTGTTGAGGTGCCGCCACAGTAGAGCTTTCCTATGTCAATCATGGGTTTCCTTTTCCTGTTTGGGATTATTTTCGTTCCGGTCGGTGAAACCGCTCCTTGAGATTTTTTGGTTCCAGATCTCGAATGCAGATGAAAAATAGGCTACCCTCTGTTTCTTGAACTCGCGAAGGGTCGTCAGAACCTGATAATCATCAACATTCGATTGCAGAGCGAGTTGTCTAACCTTCGAATGCAGCGATTCATCCGTCTTTGCATGAATCATTGCAAAGAGGGGGTATTCCCATTTTCCCGGGTATACCGTCCTCAGATAGAGATGGGTGACAGTGGACTCCTGAATGAAAGGGGTGGTAACGCTATTAATATCTGCATCTGCTTTCGGCTTCCACACGGTCATCGCATTTGAGGTGAAACCGGCCTTGTAATGTCGGATCACCGCAGCATAGCGTCTCATAATGCCTTCTGTTTTAAGTGTCTGGCCCAGTTCGATAAGCTGCTGCTCGGTGAGAAAGGTCTCCTGCTGCTCCACGAGTGCCTGAAAGGGCCTCGGGACAAGGGGGAGATCCTCCAGGAGCATTCGAACCGATTCTCGCTCCTCTCTGCTAAGGGTGCGCCGGGGAGCTTTATTGGTATTCCTCCTCGCGCTGTAATTCCCAGGTGCATGAGATTTGCCCCCGCCAACATCGAGCATCATGCCAATCTTGAAAAACTTCTCATTTCTCAGGATGAGATAATCAGCAGCGCCTGAGAGCTCTTTTAAAACAGAAACGGTTTCTTTGAGCGAGCTTTTCGCGTCTACGGCAAGGGTGAACCATATGTTAAAGTGATGATTCCGAAGATAGTTATGGCTAACCCCAGGATGCTCATTTATCACCTGTGCTGCTTTTTCTATATGTTGTTCGGGAACCTCGAAGGCAATGAGGCTCGTTTGATATCCAAGGCTCTCAGTGTTGAAGATGGCGGAGATGGTGCGTATGATCTCGAGGCGCTTCAGACGCTCGATAGTTGAAAGCAGATCTTGAGCCGATTGATTAAGCTCTGCGGCAAGGTGTGCAAAAGGCTCTGCCAGCAGAGGAAAATCACTCTGAATTCTATTCAGAAGCGCCGTTTCACTGGAGCTGAAATTCACCGTTGTGCCCTCTTCGGTGTGTAGATGCAATAGGGTTCCTCTTCGAGATGGTCTCCTGTCGCATAATACGCTCGTGCTCGACAGCCTGCGCAGAAGGACTTGAATTCACAGATACCGCATTTCCCCTTGAGGTTGTTGAGATCCCGGAGCTCGTTGAAGAGCGAAGATTCCTTCCATATCGTTTCAAAAGGTGTTTCGAGCACGTTTCCGGCGATGAGAGGAAGGTAGCCGCAGGGTTGAACATCACCGTGATGTGAAATGAAGCAGATACCGGTTCCCGCAAGACAGCCTCGCGTCATTGCGGTCATACCGTCAGTTTCAAAGGTTACTGTTCTCCCCTCCTCTCGTGCCCGCTGTCGTACAATTCGATAATAGTGGGGCGCACAGGTGGCTTTAAATTCCAGCTCTGTGCTCTTGACCCGATCATAAAACCAGTTCAGTACCTTCTCATATTTTTCCGGTGAGATCATCTCTGTTTCCGCAATTTCTACGCCGCAGCCGACGGGGACCAGCATGAAGATATGCAGTGCAGCAGCGCCCATTTTTTCTGCGAGATTCAGAATGTCATCTATCTCTTCGACATTGCGCTTCGTAATTGTCGTGTTGAATTGGAATGACACACCTTCCGATTTGAGCAGCGACGCTCCGTTTATCGCGCGGTCAAATGCACCGGTAATGCCGCGAAAGGTGTCGTGTGAATGAGCATCCTTTCCATCAATGGAGATGCTCACCCGTTCAAATCCGGTTTCTTTAATATGGCGAGCACTATCCCTATCGATGAGTGTTCCATTGGTTGCCAGTGCGATAGGGAGATCTTTACTCTTCGTGTATTTCGCAATGTCAAATATATCTGGACGGTAAAGTGGCTCTCCGCCGGTGAAAACCATAATCGGTTTTGAGAAGGATGCGATGTTATCAACAACATCCTGAATCTGTGCGAGGATCATCTCGCCGCTGAATTCCTGATCAACCGCTTCTGCACGGCAGTGAATACAGTTGAGATTACATCGCTTTGTCAATTCCCAGAAAATGAGCCGGGGAATGTTTTTCATCTTCATCAGTCAAAGAGCTCCTCAATAATCCTGCTTTTATCGAGAAGGGATTTTTTGCTAAGTGTTCCCTCTTCACCAGCAGCGTATCGTTTCAGTGTTGAAATAGGATTATGCAGCGTTTTGGTCATAATCTGCCTGGTAAGCTCATCAATAACCCTGAAATCCTCTTCTGAAAGATGTTTCAGTTTTCTCTTCCGATATTTATTTATCTCGTTTTGTCGTATCTGTTCAAATTTTTTCTGAATTTTTTTAATTGCGGGGATAATTTCCATTGATTCGTACCATTTAATAAATTCTTCGGTATCTGCTTCGATAAGCTGCCTGGCGATCTCAACTTCTTTCAGTCGGTTTTTGAGATTTTCATCAGCAATGGATTTCAGGTCGTCAATATTATAGAGGAAAATGTTATGTATTTTTGCCACTGCCGGGTCAATGTTTCTGGGAACGGCGATATCGATCATGAAAAGCGGCTTATTCCCTTTGCGTTTTATTATATCGTTGCCCATTTCGTTTGATATAATGTAATTGTTCGCTGATGTTGATGATATGACGATGTCGACCTCTGATGCTGCTTTTTCGATATCTTCGAGGGGTATGATCTGTGCTTCTCTATTGATATCTTCAGCGATTCGCTGTGCATTATGAAGTGACCTGTTGGCAATGATGATTTCTTTGATATTATCTTTGGTGAAATACTTGAGAATGAGCTCACCCATTTCGCCCGCTCCGATGAGCAGGGCGCTCCTTCTCGAAATGTCCTCAAAGATTTGCTTTGCGAGCTCAGTCGCAATATAGGCGATGGAAAGGGGATTTTGAGCTATTTCAGTCTCTGTTCTGACCTTTTTTGCGGTATTGAATGCCTGATGGAAGAGCCTGTTGAGAATAGTGCCGGTCATCTTTGTGTCGACAGCGTTTCGATACGAGTTTTTAACCTGACCCAGAATCTCGTTCTCGCCGATGACCATCGAGTCCAGTGAGGATGCAACCGTAAGGAGATGATGTATCGCATTTCGAGAATACTTCTTGTAAAGCGAGTCAATAAATCTGTCCTTCGGTATCCCGGTGTGTTCTGATAAATAATCGATCATGGAATCGACTGCCCGATTGACATCCCTGGAGGTGCAATATATCTCAA
>CAZZCF010000196.1:0-7278 GCA_964652955.1 uncultured Leptospirales bacterium | reverse complement strand
TCGGCGGACGGAATGAAGAGTTAAAAAAATCTTGAATAATAAGAGGGTATCCCGTACTATGATATACAGAGAGATTAAACGATCACGCCTGCAGACAGAAACCCGTCGCACAGGAGTGGGAGCGCGCCTCATGCCGGGAGGAGCTATGGAGCTTATTTTAGCAATAGATGATGACAAGGGATTTCTCAATCTCCTCTCTCATCAGTTGACCAACCTGGGGTATCGTACTATCAAGGCATCGAGCGGTGCCGAGGGGCTCGAGATGGCGCAGACCGGCAATCCCGATCTCATTCTGCTCGATGTGGCAATGCCGGTCATGGATGGATTCAAGGTGCTCACGCAGCTTCGATCCGATGAGACGCTCCGGGGAATACCCGTCATCATGCTCACCGCCATGCCGAAGAAGGAGGATATCTACAAGGCGATGCGCTACGGTGTCCTCGACTATATTCTCAAGCCCTACGATGTTGAGATCTTCGGAAAAAAGATACGTACAGCCCTTCAGTACAGCAGGATGATGAAGAGCGCGAAGGAGCTTGAGCGGTCCCAGCACATTGACGTATCCCGCTCCGGCGGCAGGACGCTGATTTCGTTCCTCTCGCGTCTCGGTGAGCAGTACGTCATCGATGAAGCCAAACGCATTTTCAGCAGTCACTTTCTGAAGACGACGCAGCGTGATATCACCATCATCGATCTCCGCTCCCTGCCCGACATGACTACCGAGGAGGTGCCCATCCTCGAGATCATTCTCAGGCTGTTTCCCGAGAGAACTCTCTACGTTGTTGCCGGACGGCATTACGGAACCATTATTGCCACGGCGGAGTTTGATGAGCGGATTCAGCTCTACATCTCCTTTGGCGATCTCGAGCTTGCGCTGGGCAGGAAGCCATCACAGTCGTGATTGTTCATATGCCGCGGCTCTTGACGGCGGCTATCTCCACTTCCAGCTGCTGGAGGAGCCCCTCCACGTTTGCGCTTCCCTCAGAGGCACTGCTCTCTATCTTGGCGGCGATATCAGCCAGTGTGGTAAAGCGATAGGTTGCCGCAATCCCCTTGAGCTTGTGTGCCGCCCGTTCGATATCGGCGGGAACACCCTGCTGTGCCGCGGATTCGATCTCCTGAAGATAGTCATCCAGTGAGCTCATAAAATCCCTGATGAGGTCTCGCGCCGTTTCGACCTCGAGACCGAGCGCACGGGCGATTGTGGCAATGTCGCGTTTCTCTTCATGAGCGACGGCTGTGCGCGTGAGCGGGGGAAGCACCGTTCGCAGAGCGCTCTTCAGGGTGCTCATGTCGACCGGTTTTTTCAGATGGCCGTCGAAGCCGGCCCCGGACAGTTCCGCTTCATCCTCCCTGAAGACCTTTGCGGTGAGGGCGATTATCGGCGTGTGCCCTTTTCCGCCGCTCCGCTCATACCGTCGTATCTCCCGCAGGGCCTCGGTTCCGCTCTGCTCGGGCATATTGATGTCCATGAGCACTGCACCGTAGCGCTTCTTCCGAAACAGCTCCACGGCACGCTTCCCGTTTTCGGCGATATCGCAGGTGAAGCCCAGCTGTTCCAGCATCAGGCGCATCAGTTTCTGATTGTCGATATTGTCTTCCGCTACCAGTATCTCCTGCTGCCGCCGGAGCTCGTCGCCTGCCGGAACACCCGCTTTCGCCGATCTCGCGGCGACAATCTCCTGCAGGGTTGAGAGCAGCTTCGAGAGGTGAACGGGTTCCATCAGTATCGCGTCGACATGTTCCAGCGCCTCTTCGATGCTGTGCCTCCGTCGCTCTCTCGTTATCAGAACGGTCGGCAGAGTGAGGGATCCGGTCATGGTGCTGATCTCATCGGCGTCCAGTCGTGGAGAGATAAGGAAGAGGAGATCATAGGGGGAGAGATCGTCAGTCGTCGCGTTCCCTTCTGCAAAGTCAATTCCCAGCGTTCGGAGATAGAAGGCGAGTGAAGCGACCACCTCGTCGCCCTTTTCACCGGGGGAGACCATGACGCGAAGACTGCTCAGCTCCTCACCGGGTGCGGTATCATCGTCGCTCAAGCCTGCGGGGATGCCCAGCTCGATACTGAATGAGAAGGTGCTCCCCCGACCCTCTTCACTGTCGATCTGCAGCTCGCCGCCCATCATCCGGACGAGATTGGAGCTGATGCTCAGGCCGAGCCCGGTCCCCCCGTACCGGCGTGACACCGAACTCTCAGCCTGCGTAAAAGCCTCGAAGATAATGCGCTGCTTCGATGGCGGGATGCCGACGCCGGTGTCGGATACCGCAAAGTCCACCCTGCAGCGGTCGCGTTTCAGATCCGCAATGCCGATGGTCACCTTTATCTCACCGGAGGGATCGGTGAATTTTATGGCGTTGCTGATAAGGTTGTTCAACACCTGCTTTATCCTGAGCGGATCCCCGATGAGCCGTGCGGGGAGATGCGGGTCGATGTCTGCCGTCAGAGACAGATTCTTGCTCTGGGCATTCACGGAAAACGTCTCGATGGTCGACTCGAATATCTCGTGAGGGTGAAATTCGATTTCGTCGAGCTCGAGCTTCCCCTTCTCGATTTTGGAAAAGTCCAGAATGTCATTGATGATTCCGAGGAGCGTTCGCGCATTACCGGTAATAATGGCAACGTATTCCTGTTGCTTCTTTGAGAGTTCCGACAGGGAGAGGATCTCCAGAAATCCCAGAATGCTGTTCATGGGCGTTCTGATCTCGTGGCTCATGTGCGCAAGAAAATCACTCTTGGCCTGATTTGCCGCTTCGGCCTCCTCCTTTGCTTTTTTCAGCTCCTCTTCGTTGCGAATGCGGTCGGTAATATCGTTAAAGGAGACAACCACCCCGGTTATCTTCTCCTGATGGATGACCGGGTTCACAAAGTATTCAACGGGAAACAGGGACCCGTCGCCACGCTGAAAGAATACGTTTTCAACCTTCTGAATGCGTCCGTCTCTCAGGGCTGCGGCGACAGGTGATCCATCCCGGGGGAGCGGTTTTCTGTCCGCTCCATGCTGATGAAAAATCTCTTCATAGTATTTCCCGATGATCTCACTGTCCTCCTTCTCGAGCATTCCTATCGCCGCCGGATTGACGAAGGTGACCATTCCCCGGAGATTGATACCGCAGATTCCCTCGCCGATCGACTCCAGGATCAGCTCGTTCTGCAGGCTTATGCGCTTCAGAATCTCATCGTAGTGCTTGCGCTGGGTTACGTCGCGGGAGCTGAGAACGATTCCCCGTATGCTTGCATCGGCGAGATGGTTCGAGCCGATAATCTCCAGGTACAGCCAGTCGCCGTTTGTGTGCTGAAACTGTATTTCCAGGGAGCGGTTGTTTTCCGGCTCGGTGAGCAGATTCTCAAGGAAATGGTCGAAGCTCCTGATGCTGTCCTGATGAATCAGGTCCCTGATGTTGCGTTTCGTGAGCTTTTCGTACTTATAGCCGAGTATTCTCTCGATGGATTCGCTCTGATAGTGGATGATGCCCCGTTCATCGATGATGGTGAGAACATCGGAGATATTTCTCAGGAGTGAACGGAACCGCTTCTCATTCTGGGCGATACGGTCGATAACCGTTTTCCGATCGGTTATATCAATAATGGTTACAAGGACACGGGGGATCTCTCCGGCTGTCCGGACGGGGCTGAACAGATAGGTAAACCAGTACTCGTTGTTATCACTGCCCGTTATAATGCTCACCAGATCGCTCTTGACGTCTTTTCCCGAAAAGGACTGCTTGATATTCTCCTCGAAGCTGACGCGATCCTCGGGAGGGAGAATGGTATGAAACGATGTGGCGGAAGAAAGATGCAATCCCCCCAGCTTCATGGCAAGCTGTTCAGCGCTCCTGTTGTATGCGGCGAGGGAATAATCCCTGTTGAAGAGAATCATGGGTTGAAAGCTGTTGAAGAATGCCGTTTCCAGCAGAGCCTGTGTGTTATCCATTTGACACGCTCCTCTGATGGTAATGATGATAGTGTCGGTGCATGCTCATGGGATTGTCCGGTGTTACTGCGTATTGATGAGCTCCTGCGGGGCGTCACCGGTCTCGGGATATGGTACCAACGTTTTTATCTCTTTGCCATCCCGCCATGCGTGCCGCTATCTCTATTGCCCGTTTCATGGCATCGGGTTGAGCAATCCCCTTACCGGCTATATCGAAAGCGGTGCCGTGCGCCGGTGTGGTGATCGGAAAGGGGAGCCCGGCAGCCACCGAGACGCCGGAATCGAAATCCATGAGCTTGAGCGCAATCTGTCCCTGATCATGATACATGGTTGTCACGCCATCGTACTCACCGTTGAAGGCATGAAGAAAAATCGTGTCTGCCGGGAGGGGCCCCCGCGCATCGATGCCCGCTTCCTGTGCTTTCAGAACAGCCGGTGCTATGATTTCAATCTCCTCCCTCCCGCACAGTCCGTCCTCCCCGGCGTGCGGATTCAGTGCGGCAACGCCGATGCGGGGGCGTGAAAAGCCTGCCATGGTCATCGTCCGGTGAAGGAGCGTGATCGAGTCGAGTATTGTATCGGCGGTGAGATGGGCGGACACCTCCTTCAGCGGAATATGGCTCGTCACGCGGGAGGTCCACAGATTGCTCACGATATTGATCTCCTGGTACGGCTCATCGGTTGTGCCCCTGGCAACGCTGCCGTGGCCGCCGTACTGCAGGGATGCCTTGTTGAAAGGGGCGATGGTGAAGCCTGCAAGCGAGCCGTCCCGGCAGAGCGCGAATGCGGTGAGAAGCATATCGCCCGTGGCCCGACCGGAGACGGGGTCCGGTGTTCCGATGCTGATCTGTTCGGGATCGAGATTCTTCTGATCCAGCAGCGGGAGCGAACCCTGCGGAACGGTTTCCGTGATATGGTCGATTACCGAAACGGGAAAATCGACGCCGGCGATGCGCTGCCCCATCATGAGGACGCGGTGATCGCCAATCAGAATCGGATTACAGGAGGCGGTGATCCCTCCCCGGGCGCAGAGCTTTGCCACGATTTCAGGACCGATGCCGTTTGCATCGCCGAGGAGAATTCCCAGTGTTGGTTTCATTCCAGATATATCTCCCGATTGTTCCTTCGCGCTCATATCATTTCCGAATATAATAATTTTTTGAGCTTCATTCCGTTGCGGGTTGCCGCTCTGATACTATAAGTATGCGATCGAATGCGGCTCTGCATCAAGCATATTTTCCCTAAAAACGGCGGAGCGTCTAATTTCTTCTTGATTTTGAGGAGGGGCGTTTTGAAGATGAGCTCACACTGAAGGAGGGTGATGACATGTCCACCGGCGCCTGCGGAATAAATTGTACGACCTGCCGTCTTCACGTGCTGGGAGTCTGCAGCACCTGCGGAGCAGGAAACAGCAATGAGGGGAGGGAGAAGCTGGCCGCACAGCACCGCCTCTTCGGCTTCGGCTGCCCGATTCTGAGCTGTGCCGTGGGGCGGGGTATCGGCTATTGCCTGCGGGATTGCGACGATTTTCCCTGTGATGTGCTCATGGATAGCGAGTATCCCTTCAGCGCGGCGTTTTTGATGATGCAGTCCCGCCGCCGGCAGAATGTCGACTCGCCCCAGGCTGCCTGGCCGGAGAGAACACCGGAGCTGTGGGAGCGGCTTTCGGAAAAATCGGCCGGCGAGCTATGCACCAACAGCGGCGCCTTTCTATTCAACGACCTGTATCGTCTCCGCTCCCTGAACGAGCTGTGGGAGATAGATGTGCAGGCGCGGAGCATTGTCAAGGTGGAAGGAGCATTCGGCGGAGAGTGGGATCGGCAGCTCCCCTTCCTGCTGCTGATGTACCTGGTCTATGCCCAGGAGAGCTCTCTCTCGGGCGAAATGGTTGCTCCCCGCGAGCTGACTGCCGGCGGCGATTTTTTTCAGGGGAGATACAGTCTGCAGACCGAGGAGCTGGAAGAAGCATTCGGAAAAGACGCCGGGAAATTCAGCGCCAGAGCGGAAGAACTGGGTGCGGTGAGAATCGACAAATCTGACTGTGCCGTCCGGCTGCAGGTTTTTCCCAAGGTGGTCGTGGAGTATCTGCTGTGGCTGGCCGATGATGAATTTCCTGCACGGGTGAAGGTGCTCATGGATCGCGAGAGCCTCGTGCACTTCCCCCCCGATACGATGTCCATTATGGTCAATCTCCTGACCGGACGTATCCTTGCTTCGCTTCGGTGATAAGCTGTTTCGTCAGCGATGAGGGGTTCACCGCTCAGCGCGAGGGGCCGTTGATGCAGTATTGGGCATCCTCGGCGATCTGCCGGAAGAGCTCATGACATTTTGCCTTCTGCTCCTCGGTGCACTGCGAATCGCATCTCTCGAAAGAGCAGTAGTACGCCTTGAGCCGCATGAAGATGCTAATCGTAAGATACATTCGTTCCCAGGTGTCCAGTCGTATTCTCCTCATGGCTGTCATAGTAAATATCCGTTTGCTATAGGTTATTCTTCTTTGCAGACTGCATGCCACCGCATTCAGTGCTCTGAGGGCAGTGCGCCCGACAAATTAAGCGGACACCTTACTGATAAGGGAATTGATGTCAATTTTTTTTATGCGTATTTTATTTTTTTATCAAATTTATTTTGCCTTATCCTGCCTTCGAAGAAGCATTCATCGGTTATGCCATTATACGTGTAGAGCAGTAAACGAACTTTCCACGGTCATACGCTCAGCCTGATTTCCGTATTTCGCTTCATCCCTTCGAGCGTTTTAGGGGAAAATCAACCGGCGGCGTCTCCGGTGATGTCATCATGAAGCCCTTTCACGGATACGGAAATGGGAGCGGGAGATGAAGGCAAACCCGAAGGGAATGCTGAAAGAAGGGTAGAGGAATATCGCTCTCGGGCATCGGGGAAGGGGGAACAGAATTGAAAAGCGGGTACCGCCGTTGCGCTTCATAATACTAAATTCGCTCCTTGCGAGATGTCATTCCCCAATAAGTGTTTGCATTTATTGGAGTTCTGTTATTCAATGCTCTGTAGTACTGGGAATTATTCAAATATTTTTTAACGATTCTCGGTAAAATATAATATGCGTGGACTCTGATTACAAAACTCTATCGGCTCTTTTTTCTCATTAAAGAGAAGCTTTGCATAGTGGTATTTATCACCTTCATATTTCATTATGGGCACCTCTAAAAACCGGTATTTACATTGATCCACAAATTGTAAATACCGGTTTTATCAGGCATTGTGCACACAAGGGGACACGACGTTGCGCATGCCAGCGTAAGGATGTGCAAAACAACGCTGGCCAGGGGGACATCATATTAATAGTTTTTAGAAGTCCCCTTATAGTCTT
>CAZZCF010000195.1:0-7291 GCA_964652955.1 uncultured Leptospirales bacterium | reverse complement strand
CACTATACCATTATCATTAAAAGAATATGGTGAGAATATGTCTCAGGGATCACGTAAACAAAACAATACTCAGAACAGTAAGAAGGGGGGGAGCAGGTCACGATCTGCTCCTGCAAAGAAGAAGAACCGGAATACAGCCCAGACGAAGGAAGGGAGGGATGCATCTACCAATATGGCGATGTATGCTCTCGCGATAATGGTTCTGATGACCGTTATCATCATCCTGATAAATTATCTCTTCGATGCTGGAAGGGGAGCAAAAAACAAACAAAACACCTCCGATAAGGTGATATCACTGGATTTCCGTACAGATAAAAAAACCGATACCGCCGATGCGGATAAACCGGAAGAGAAGAAAGTGGAAGAGAAACCGGTATCCGAACAGCCGGTAAAAATTTATCTCATCCGCTTTAATGATAAAACCGAGCACGCGTCGCTCATCCCGGTGAAGCGCACCATTCAAACCGACTTTCCCCTTCGCGATGCGATGCAGGAGTTGATAAAGGGACCAACGCAAAGCGAAAAAAAGCGTGGCATTCTGAGCGCCGTCCCTGCCAATCTCAGGATAAAGAGCATACGCTGTAAAAATGGAATTGCCACCATCGATTTCAACGAGACAATAGAAGAGGGAGCCAACGGAACTATTCTGCTGCACAGGATAGATCAAATCGTCTTTACCGCGACACAGTTCGACACGGTCAACGGGGTCAGGATTACAATAAACGGGCAGAACAGGAAATTCATTGGGAGTGATGGGCTCTCGATCAGCGGTTCACTGTACAGAAGGCGTTTATAGGATTGCATGTTAGAAATTGAGATAAAAGCCTATTGTGATAATCACACCGAAGTTCTCAGGAGATTGAAATCGCTGGGGGGCGCTTTTCAGGAGAAGATACTTGAACATGATGTATATTACAATCACCCCTGCAGGGACTTCGCGCAAACTGATGAAGCATTGAGAACACGGAGCATCGATAAGAAAAGCTTCCTGACCTACAAAGGGCCGAAACTCGACAGGATGACAAAAACGAGAGTGGAAAGGGAAGTCGAATTTCGGGATGTTGAAACCGTGATGTGCATTCTTGCCGAACTGGGATTCACGACAGTTGATACCGTTGACAAGGAGAGAGTCGTATACCTCCTGAATGACATTACCGTGTGTCTTGATACGGTATATGAGCTCGGGACCTTCGTCGAGCTTGAAAAGCTTGGTGATGATAAGGAGAACATCGAAAGGGAACTCTTTGATTGGGCTTCGAAACTGGGACTCAGTCGATTCGAGACGCGCTCATATCTGGAATTGAAACTCCTCGCCCGATAATTATCTCAGCGTATATCCGCTCTTTTCGAGCACTGCGATTACATTCTTCTGCAACCGGTCTACGTCTTCAGGCAGCAGCGTTCTCTTTTTCCCGTTAAAAATTATCTTGATTGAAATGGATTTTTTCCCCTCCGGAATCGGGGAGCCCGTATAAACCGAGATGACATCGACACTCCGGATAAACTCTCTGCTGCTGTTTTCAATGATCTGACATATACGTTCCCCGTACTCAAATACATCGGTCAGTATTGATATTTCAAAGGGAACATCAGGAAATTTCTGCAGATCAACAAAAAGATTATCCTCTCTCTCTGTATCATAGAGAGTGCTCGCATTGAGGTCGAAGATGACCACGTCACCCTTTATATCCAGAACCTCCTTCGTCGAGGGATGCACTTCAAAAACCAAACCGGCTTTTCTGTTATCAACATTGATCTGTATACATCTTCCCGGATGGACATAGGGCGGAAGCATCTCGATATCGGTGATAAACTGCACCGCACGTATGTCAAGTTGCTGCAGGAGATCGGCAGCAATATATTTCCCATCATAGAAGAGTGGTGAATCCGGTTTTCGCATGAAGATTGCACCGGTGATGCAGGTTTCTTCGCTCGCCAGGATATCCGATTTTCGATCCTCCTTCAGGTAAATCCTGCCGAGCTCAAATATTCTGAAATACTCCTGATATCTCTGATTGAGTTCAACATTTTTTAGGATATTGGGGATCAGGCTCCTTCTCAGGCGATCCTGCTCCTGTGAAAGCGGATTGTGCAGTCGCAATTCCCTGTCCTCGTTTACCCCCAGTTGATCGAGCAGTACTTCGCCGACAAATGAATAATTCCGTACTTCGGTGAGATGATGATCTCTTACCAGAATCTCCTTTATTTTTCTCTCGAAGAGCCTGAAGGTGTTGAGCCGCGGCGGCTCGCAGGGAACGAGGGGAGGGCCCGGTTGTATCTTATCATAGCCGTGTATTCGACCGACTTCTTCAACGATGTCATCGGGTATGGTGATATCTCGGGTTGATCGGTACGTGGGGGCTTCGATAATCCAGGTATCTTCATTCTTCTCCACTGCAAATGAAAGGGAATGAAGAATATCCTCGATTTCCCCATTATCGATAACCGTTCCTAATTTTCCCCTGATGAGATCGGTATTCATGGTGATGATATTTCTCTTCTGTTTACTCGGATAGGTATCCACCAGACCGGTCGCCGCTTTCGCACCGGGAATTATCTGTGAGATAAGCTCATAACACCTGAATATCGCTGCATGGCACAGCTCGGGATCAAGAGACTTCTCGAATCGTATTGCAGCCTCTGTTCGCAGAGTATAGCGATTGGCCGTTTTCCGAATAGAAACCGGATTGAAGTTGGCGGCCTCGAGTACAATCTCAGTGGTGTTTTCGTCAATTTCACTGTCTTCGCCACCCATGACACCGGCAAGGGCAACTGCCGATCGCCTGTCAGCGATGACAATATCATCATTACAGAGGGTACGGGTTTCGCCATCGAGCGTCCGAAGCACCTCACCATTCTCGGCCATGCGCACAATTATTTCATTTTCGGATAATTTATTCCGGTCAAATGCGTGCATGGGTTCTCCGAGCTCAACCATAACATAATTGGTAATGTCAACGATATTGTTGATCGGTCGCATCCCGATCGACGTAACCGCTGCTTTCAACCAGCCCGGTGATTCTTCTATGGTGATATTCTTTACCCAGAGCCCGGAATACCGTGGTGCGTTCGGAGTCAGAATGGTGACAATCAGTTCTGCACTGTTTTGGAAATCCTTTTCAACGCCATAGTTTACCGGATCGCGATAGGGCCGTTTAAAAATAGCGGAGAGCTCCCGCGCAAAGCCTGCATGACTCCAGAGATCAGGTCGATGGGTGATGGATTTATTGTCGATCTCGAAGCGGGTATCAATCCAGTCAGGATAGAGCAGATTCAGTGATTGACCGAGAGCCGTGTTTTCGGGCAGAATCAGTATCCCCGAGTGATCATCTGACAATCCTATCTCCCGCTCCGAACAGAGCATCCCGTCCGACATAACTCCCCGAATCTTTGTTTTCTTCACGGTGAAGTCATCAGAGAATTTTGTTCCCGGCTGTGCGAGGGCGACAATATCACCCTTGCGATGATTCGTTGCTCCACAGATAACCTGCACCTTCTCAGTGCCGGTATCGCAGTCGACCAGGGTGAGCTTGTCCGCCTGAGGATGAGGTTTCACTTCCAGGATTTTCGCGCTTATGATAGTATGGAAATGTTCGTTGAGGCGTTCGATTCGCTCAATCTCTGCGGTTGACATTGTCAGCTGAAAAGCAATTTCCTCAGGACTGATATCGCTGAGATCGATCATCTTCGAAAGTATATTCTGAGAGAGCCACATTATAAAACCCCGGAGTTAGAATTGATAGAGAAATCTCACATCACCGCTGAGGAAGTGCCGGATGTCGTTAATCTCATAGAGCATCATAACCAGCCTGTTGAGCCCCATGCCGAAGGCAAAGCCGGTCCATTCATCGGGATCGATGTTCCCGTATCTCAACACATTGGGATGCACCATGCCACAGCCGAGAAACTCTATCCACCCGACATACTTGCAAACCTTACAGCCTTTCCCGCCACAGATCATGCATTTGAAATCGAGATCCAGTCCCGGCTCAACAAAGGGGTAGTATGAGGGACGAATCCTCACATCGACCTCACGTTTGAAAATGCCCTTGAGAATCTCTTTCATTATAAAAATAAGATGAGAAACGGATATGGTGCGGTCGACCATCATGCCTTCAACCTGATAGAAGGTGTGTTCATGTGAGGCGTCTATCGCTTCATACCTGAAGACGCGTCCGGGAGCGGCAATACGAAAGGGGGGATCCCTCTTCTCCATGCCTCTGATCTGTATCGATGAGGTATGAGTCCTTAAAAGATTGCCGTCTTCCGTCCAGAACGTATCCTGAATATCACGAGCGGGATGGTATTCAGGAATGTTCAGCGCCTCAAAGTTATAGTATTCAGTTTCAACATCAGGGCCATCAAGAATCTCAAATCCCATTGAGGTGAAGAGATCTTCCATCTCATATTGAATTTTGGATATGGGATGATAATGTCCTCTCAGAGGAAGCCGGGTGGTGCCCGCCGCGTTGAGGGTCACATCAATCCACTCCGTCGTGGCAAGGTCATCAATCTGTGAGAGAGTTAACTCTCTTTTCCGATTATCGAGCAGATCTGAAATTTCATTTTTCAATACATTCGATTTCTTACCAATCGTTGCGCGATCTTCGGACGAGATTTCGCCGAGCGATCGGAGTATTCTGGTGAGCTCACCCTTCCTTCCAAGAAAGCGGACTCGAATCTCTTCAAGATCATCAACATCCTGTGCATTCTTTATTGATTCGGAAGCACTGTTTCTGATGTTTGCAAGTTGTTCATCCATGGTATCACACTTTATTATTTATTGTTCTTCATTTGCAGAAAGAAACGAACAAGTGCCCGGCAGGCATGATGTAGAGGTTAAAATGATTAGCCGGATCTAAAAGTCAAGAAAAAATGCATTCGAGATGTATTGATTTTTAACCGGCATCGCTTCGAAAAGGATGATTCCATGCTCTTCGATCGAAAAGGTCTTTTCTAAGTGTTCAGATTATCATCCTGTCTTGCTCGAGGCACGCTGCGCTTTATCCATGGCCAGCTTCGCTGCTCCGAGAGCAGGTGATTTTTCCTCATCCTTTATCACCAGATACCGTATGTTCTCTTTCAGGCCGGGGAGGGCGCGGGCCCGGACAACATCCCTGACGACCGGAATGATGAGCTTATGAGCACGTGAAAGTCCTCCGGCGAGTATAACCGCTTCAGGATCAAATATATTCACCAGATTTACGATACCATAACCGAGATAGGTGGCAACTCTCTGAAAGACACGATTTGCAAAGACATCACCCTGTATCGCCTCTTCATAGATTAATTTCGCGGTCAGTTTCTCGGTTTTAATCCTTTCCCTAATGGAAGAGGCGGGAAATTTCTTTAAATCCCTCCGGGCGAGCCTGACAGCTGCGGATGCAGATGCGTACTGCTCGAGGCAACCGCGATTACCACAGGAACACCGTTTTCCTCTGTAGTCTATTGTTGTGTGACCGAATTCCATCGAGCTTCCGGATTTGCCTGTATAAATATTGTTATCTATGATTGCACCACCACCGATACCGGTTCCGAGGGTGAGCATAATCCAGTTACGATATTTCCTTCCATTGCCTTTCCACCACTCACCGACAACAGCTGCGGTTGCATCATTTTCCAGAATAACTGCTGTACCCGTCTTCTTCTGTATTATTCTTCCGATGGGATAGTTTTTCCAGTAGGGGATATTGGGGCTCGTTATGACGACTCCCTTTTCACTGTTGATAGTGCCAGCGGCACCAATGCCGATGGCTCTGATATCATTCATCCGTAATTCCTGCTGGGAAACGAGGACATCAATCACTTTGGTGATGTTCTCCTCGGTTGTCTTCGCATTTTTCCCGGTGAGAATTTTCCGATAGTTGAGTATATTCCCGCTCCTGTCCGTCAAGAGCGCCTTGATGTTCGTACCGCCGATATCCAATCCAATAAACATGTGAGACCCCGTTCTTATTGTGTTTATGCCATTCTGCTTAAAATAATTTTTCGTCAATATAAAAATTTCAAGGATTTTATTGAGTGATCTCCCTCTCCACTCAACACGAGAGAATGGCATCACCTGAGAAAAAAGGTGCTCATTTCACAATGTCTCTTGACGGAATAATAAAGTTTGTACACAGTAGCTCTGATAAACAACTCGTGCTCAGACCGGTATTCCGTGATGGCACAATTCGTAGGAGAGATGGTTGACAGAGAGGATGGCGATAGAACCGAAGATAGATCTGCATGTTCATTCAACCGCATCGGACGGAACATACACGCCTGCTGAGCTCATTGATTTAGCAATTCAAAAAAACCTCATTGCGCTTGCTATTACCGATCACGATACGGTTGACGGATTGAGCGAGGGAATGCGGTATGCCGAGAAGAAAGGTTTTGACCTCATTCCCGGCATTGAATTCAGCATTGAATATACAGGCGGTTCCTTCCACCTCCTCGGTCTCTTTGTTGATCATGAGAACAGCGAGCTCGTAAGAGTATCACAAAAGCTCAAGAGATTACGTTTTGAAAGAATCGAAAGGATAATTGAAGATCTCAGGAGCCACGGGGTTGATATCTCAACCAGCGATCTAGACGTATTAGCGGGGAGCTCTCTCGGACGACCACATGTTGCACGCGCGCTCGTGTCAAAGGGATACGGTATCGATATAAACGACATATTCAGGAAATTTCTGGTAAAAGGCAAGCCGGGCTATGTGAAGAAGGAGAAGATATCCCTCGATGAGGCGATACGGGTCGTCAAGCAATCAGGTGGCATTACGAGTATCGCCCATCCCATCTCACTGAATTGCGGTTCCTTCTATGATTTCGACGAAATGATTGGGCAGATTGCGGAGCGGGGAGTAGATGGAATTGAGGTTTACTCATCGATGCACACCCGTAAAGAGGTCAAGGAGTTCCGATGTATTGCTGCCAGGTATAAGCTGCTTGAAACGGGCGGAAGTGATTTCCACGGAGATAAAGAGAGTGAACTGGGAATGTATGATGATGATGAGCCGATACCGCTCCAGGTTCTTGAGACGCTCAGGGAGTACCGATTGAAGGCGGGTTCCCGATAAGCATGCTCCTTCCGATACCAAGAAGGAAATCTCTTTTTAAACGATTATCTTCTGGCGTGCTACAGCATGTATATTAAAAAGTTAGACGTCTATCTCGTTAAGCAGTTTCTCACTGCACTTTCGGGATCAATTATCTTCATGATCGGCTTATTCCTGATATCGATCTTTATCGATAATCTCAAGTACTTTGCCCATCCCAATGTTCCTCTTCATCTGATTCTGCTCTTCAC
>CAZZCF010000194.1:0-7317 GCA_964652955.1 uncultured Leptospirales bacterium | reverse complement strand
TTCAAGTAAATGATGAATCTCAAGAATCTCGAAATTATCTGAATGCTTCTCTATCTTATCAATAAATCCATGGAACTTATCTCCACTCGAATACACAATACGTACCGTAAATATATCCGATTCATCGCTACTCTGAACCAGTGACATCTTAAGTATCTCACACTTCCGCTTATAAAGCTCATTGGTCACATGCGGGAGATACCCCTTCTTGACACTTATGGTAAATTCACCTAAGAACTTCATCTTCCGATATCACCATCTTCAACTAAAATCTCTGTACAAAAAAAGCTGGTTGCTTGTGCAACTGAAAAGCTCCACTAGAACATAGAAAGCCTTCTCCTGTTGACGATAAGATGAGGGAAAGAGAGCTGTGTCATGTCACGCCGCAACGTGCCATCTTGACCCTGTTTTCTACAATACTATCACCCGCTCAATCAGGGGGCAGTGACGATGTATCTGCATTCATGATCAAGAGGGCAATCTACCTGACGGTCACACTCCCATCTTCCTGACCGAAATAAGCCCTCGTCGCCATATTAACAAAGAGTCCCGTTTCAACAACCCCTGGAATCATGGTGAGTTCCTGATTCAACTTTTCCGGTTGAGTGATTTCCCCAAAATCAGCATCAATGATAAAATTTCCATTATCAGTAACAACAGGGCCAGCTTTTGCCTGTGCCATTCTCAGTTGGGGCTTTCCTCCTAATTTCTCAACTCTTTTAAGAATGGGGACATATGCTCCTGGAATGACTTCAAGGGGAATTCCCTTTTCCCACTTCTGCCCGAGCACTTGAGAATCCTTCCGAAAATCTGCAACTATTACCATCACCTCGGAATTGTCTGCAACAATCTTCTCCTGGAGATGACAGCCGCCTCCGCCTTTGATTAGGTTTAAATTGCTATCGACTTCGTCCGCACCATCTATATCAACGTCAATCCGGGGGAACCTGCTCAGGTCGCCGAGGGTCAAGCCACCATCGACTATCAATCGAACTGATTGAAAAGAAGTCGGAATACATACTATTGAAAGATTATCATCCCGAACTCGTTCGACAAGACGCTCAACAGCATAAATAACCGTTGACCCGCTCCCGATCCCCAGAACCATCCCATCCCTGACAGAGTCATCCACAGCAGTATACCCTGCCCTCTTTTTAGCGCTCTCAATGGAATCGTTCATCATAGCATGACCATCACACTATATTTTTCAGAATACAGCAATGAAGCGGTATTGCCCGTTCCGGTGCTCCCGACATTTTAAGAAATGCTTCCCGAAAAATTAACCGTGTCAACACCAATTTAACAAATGAATAAAATATCTTCAATCAGTCGAGAATGACACTGCATCATGACGATTCCCGCTCCGATTAAAATGCAGCAGCATGTTTGACTAATGTGTGCACTATCGATCCTTCATGATAAACATATGAGAAGAAGTATATCATTATGGATGATGGATTGATATCATCGGAGAATCGCACAATATATTTAACCGCTCATGTTATGCGCATGAAAATGTGCAGCACCGATTGCAAACATCATATCAAAGAAAAGCGACACATTAACAGTTTATGGAATCCCGCTTGCTCACTTATTCGATCAAGCACACACGAAGACCCGCCCGTGCATCAGGATCCATTTTTGAGACGAGCGAATATCATTCTTCCGGCGGTTGTCTGCAAAACCGAAGTCACAATAACACCAACATCATTATTGAGCTTCTTCCTGCCATTTTCAACAACGACCATTGTCCCATCATCAAGATATCCAATAGCCTGATTAGGGTCTTTACCCTCCTTGATCAAGGAAACGCTCATCTCTTCGCCAGGAAGAACAATCGGCTTAAGGGCATTCGATAATTGATTGATATTTAAAACAGGGACACCGTGGAACTCTGCAACTTTATTCAAATTAAAGTCATTGGTGATCACTTTTGCTTTCATGATCTTGGCAAGCTTAACGAGCTTCGAATCCACCTCTGGGATATCGGGAAAATCCATATCTGATATTTTCACCATAATCGACTGATCTTTTTGCATCTTGTTTAAGATATCCAGACCGCGACGCCCCCTGTTTCTCTTGATTGGATCGGCTGAATCAGCAATCATCTGCAGTTCACCCAGGACAAAATTGGGGATAACCATAATCCCCTCGATAAAGCCGGTATCGCAGATATCCGATATTCTCCCATCAATAATCACACTCGTATCGAGAATCTTATACGAAGCGATTGCGCTTTTTGCTTCCTCAACCTTCGTTGCAATGTATCTATCGAGAAATGCTATCTCATCATTGTTAATAACGAAAAACATCATCACGGAAAAACCGATCACATGATAAATAATCCCCTTGGAAACAGCACTTTTCCCCGCAGGAATAAATGCGGGAAATGCCGAAATCGCGACGACTATCAAATGTGATAGAATCAGGCCCAGCACCAAACCCATTATTGCAGCGAGGAGGACTCGCGACGAGAATGTATGAGATACATATTCAACCATAATTATTATTGCCAGTGCAACAACCACTGATACTGCTGCAGCAATAATTATCGCTTTGAGCGAGAAATCTATATAATAGAGGACTGCAAAAAGCATTGAGATGAGAATAAAGAGAACCCTAAAAAATTTAATCATTCTGCTTCACTCCTTTTTTTGTTCTGTAATACTTATATCCCCCCTTGTCGTTAATTCATTATAAAATTCATTATTCTGGATAATAGTAGGCTCGAAAACGTACACATGATTCTAATCCATGCAAACATATGACAACCGCTACATATTTCCGCAAATGATACTGCCTCCCATCTGAAGGACGGCCACGCATTTTGATACAGACCGTCCAATACAACAATTGCAAAGTGAGCGATATCACTTTATCGCTGCGCACAGTTCTAATGCTGAATTAACTTACAGGTACTTCTAAAACTCATTATTTGCACTGATCCGAAATTGTAAATACCGGTTTTATGCACTGTTCACACAGCGACACAACGTCGCGCATGCCAGCGCGCACAGGATTTGCGAAACAAACTGGCCAAGGGGACATCAGATTAATGGATTTTAGACGTCCCCCCATATAACCGACGGGGAATTACACAGAAGCAAGTGCCTCCGAGACTATATCGCCAGCCTCTTCGACATCAATTTTTTTTGCGAGGGCAATCTCATGAATGAGTAACTGATAGGCGTTCTCGTAGAGCTTCCTCTCCATTATCGAAAGCTCCTTTTCCCTTCCACGTCTGTAAAGATCTCGAGCAACCTCTGCCACTTCATAAATAGAGCCGCTTTTTACCTTGTCGATATTATTTTGATACCTGAGTTTCCAATCATCTTCCGAAACAACATCCTCTTTTTTAACCAGATGCATTACCTTCTTCACTTCGCGTTTGGATATAATCGACCGCAATCCAACATTATCCGCTTGATCAACGGGTATCATGACATTCATGCCGTTGTTTTGAATTGTAATGATATAAAATTCGTTCCTCTTTCCCAGGACTACTTTCTTTTCAATAGCATCAATAGTACCGACACCATGCATGGGATAAACAACTTTGTCACCCACATTAAACATGATACACACCTCAAAAAAAATCGAAAAATTCCCCTTTGATAGTAACAAGTATTATCGCACTTAACGTAATACCACAAAAAAACCACTTTTCAAGAATAATTTAATTGGATCTCCAAAAAGTGAATTCTATTACTCGCCGATAACCAATCCCTGCTTTTCCATATATCGCTCGATAACGGTTTTCATCTTATATTCATCACCAACATAGGAACGACCCGGTTTCGTTCCTTTCAGCATAACCAGATCTCCAATGCGATACACCCCCTTTGGTGACGGCGGGAAAACGGGATCACTCATTTCAGAATACAATTCCTTCATGAAAGCTCCCCAGATGGGTGCAGCAACTGCTGCACCAGCCTGATGATGCCCGAGAGTCATAAATGACCTGTCGTAACCAACCCAGACAACAACGGCGATGTCCGGTGTAAACCCACAGAACCATGCGTCAGTCCAGTTTGAGGTTGTTCCTGTTTTCCCCGCTGCCTTCTTCTTAAAACCTGCTTTATACCTCACTGCCTCAGTAGCAGTTCCCGAATCAATAACTGCCTTCATCAGATCAGTCATTACATAAGCAACATCCTCAGAAACAATCTGCATGGTCCCGTCGACCTCCCTGAGGGCGATGACGTTCCCTATCTCCTCCTCGATATTGGCCAGTTCATTCCCATCCCTGTCAATAATATATCGTATAGCAAAGGGAATAACATCTCTCCCCCGATTCGCATAGATGGCGAACCCCTGAGCCATTTCAAAAGGGGTGAGCTCGGTTGTACCGAGTGCCAATGTCGGATTCGGATTGAACCTGGTTTCCGGCACCTTTGTCATCCTTGAAGCAAATTCAATTATTCTATCCGCACCAATGATATCGAATACGCGTATGGCGATAATGTTTATGGACGATGCAAGTGCTCTTTTCACATTAACCATGCCCGTATATTCACCCTCATAGTTTCCGGGACTCCAGGTGCGACCTTCAAGTCCAATATCCACAATCGGAGCATCGGGAAGAGAGGTTCCCGGGGTAATAATCGTGGATTCGATAGCTGCACCATAAACAAAAGGTTTAAACGCCGAACCCGGCTGCCTCCTCGCCTGAACGGTTCGATTGAACTGGTTATCAACGGTGTACCCCGATCCGCCAATCATCGCTGTGATGTATCCCGTTGACGGCTCTATTGCAATGAGGGCACCCTCCACCTGCAAAGAGGTCGATATCTCGGAAATCTGTCCCCGGAAATTCTCAATAGACCGATTGCAATCAGGTGCACCCACAAGAAGCGATAGAGCATCCAACGAATCAACAAGCTCTTCGAACATATCTCTTCGAAATCTCGAGACCAAATCAGTTTTAACTTTAATCGAGGGGAGATCAAATACCAGCCTCAACGAATCCCAAACACCACCAAAGAGAGCTTTTTCAACAGCTCTATCATGGTACTTATTAACATTCCGAGATATTTTATTCTGTTTCTTTAATCCCTGGACAATAACTTTTCTCGCAATCTCCTGTCGTTTCAGGTTAAGAGTCGTATAAACGCTTAATCCCTCATTATAGACAATATCTTCGCCAAACCGGGAAATTAGAATCTGGCGAACATAGTCGGTAAAATATGGAGCCTTATCCACACTCCGTGAAAATACCGTTTTTGAAGGATATTCCAGCATTATAGAATCAATAAATGAAGGCCAAAAGGCACGATAGGACCTCTCTGCAGCTTTCTCGGTTAAGAAGCCATCATCAACCATCCGCTGAAGCGTTTCCCAATTTTTCCTGTAGGCCTTTTGCGCATTGAGAAGGGGGGAATACCTCCCCGGTGCTGAAGGGAGCGCTGCGAGTACGGCGCTCTCGGCGACACTCAGGAGGCTCACTTTCTTGTTGAAAAAAAGTTTTGCTGCCGATGACACACCATAACAGCCATGTCCGAGATAAATCTGATTGAAGTACATCTCAAGGATTTCTTCCTTCGAATACTTCTTCTCAATCTGGAGTGCAAGAATCGCCTCGAGTGCTTTACGGGTGAAGGTTCTCTCTCCTGTAGTGAACAATCTCTTTGCAAGCTGCTGGGTGATAGTGGAACCACCCTGTATTATCTTCCCTGCCGCGACATTCTTTATCATTGCTCGAACAATTGCTACAAAGTCTAAACCGAAATGCTCGAAGAATCCCCTGTCCTCAGCAGAGAGAAATGCATTTATAAGATTTCTCGGCAGCTTGTCATAGGAAACAAGCTCCCGTTTCTCATGAAACAGCTCGGCAATGAGCTCACCATTGACATCATATATCTTCGTCGGTATGCTCGGCTGAAATTTCCTAAGATTTTCAATTCCTGAGAAGTTTTTAAGCTCGGATATAACATATCCGAAAATCAAACCACCAAGCACTGACGATATAAGAATCAATGCGATTAAAGTTTTTTCAATTTTCTCAATCTTTCTGTAGTGCGCTTCCATTCACTATATCCTTCGAGGCGAAAATTCACCTTCACGATAACCTCTATGGAATACCAAGAAATGAGACCCATACAATGATATTCTAACTTCCTAATTAATTGTAGAATTCACAAAAAACAAACATACCCTCGTTTTTGCAAGAAGAATTTATCTTTTCTCCGGTACCAGCATTGAGAAGGTTAGTTTCTAACCCTTCTGATAACATATCCCACAAAAAATAAAAGAATTAAAACAACAGCGCCCCATATGATGATTTTCAGTGTAATACCAATAACACAACCGAGCATTTTAAAAACGACAGGAATAATATACCAAAAAAGCAGATATATTGCAAATAGAATACCCAGCACATAGAAAAAGACTCTCCACCGCTCATCCATACTGCTCCTACCTCCTGATTATGCAATATGTACTATCTCTTCAAATAATGAGTGAACAAATAAACCCTATGGCCTTTCTATAACGGTGACAAAGAGAATAATATTCTTCCCTTTTCGCCATACGGTCAACTTCAGGGTATCTCCTATCGGCATTTTACCCACGATATCAATGAGGTTTCGGTAGCCTGAAATATCTCTATCATTAATTCGAATAATTACATCACCAACCAATATACCTCCCCTCTCCGCAGGACTATTATCAACAATACCACCAACTAAAGCGCCCTGTCTGTCGCCGAGGCCAAGCCTCCGTGCATACTCCCTCTTGAGAGGAATCAACTGTACGCCGATAAATCCCCTTCGAACCTTTTTGTACTTTTTCAACTGTTCAAGTACAGACTTTGCAGTATTTATGGGAATTGCAAAACCGATACCCATATAACCTCCACTTTTGGTATATATCATCCGATTGATTCCAATCACTTCACCGTGAATATTTATCAGGGGACCTCCAGAATTCCCCGGATTGATAGAAGCGTCGGTCTGTATATGTGTATGGGAACCACCCATAAAATCTACATCCTGCCGTCCCGTCGCGCTGATCACTCCAACAGTAAAAGATTTATCCAATCCAAAGGGGTTTCCGATAGCAAGAGCCCAATCACCTACCTTTACCTTGTCAGAATCTCCGATGAACACTGCTTTCAATCTGCTCAGCGGTCTTATTTTTAGCAATGCAATATCAGTATACTGGTCTGAGCCGATTACTTTCGCAACATAGGTCTTCCCCTCGACCCGAACCGTTACTTTATCCATTCCGGAAACAACGTGATGATTTGTGCATATGTATCCATCATCAGAGAGAATAAATCCCGACCCGAGACCTGTTCTCTTTTTCCTTTGAGATCTC
>CAZZCF010000193.1:0-7366 GCA_964652955.1 uncultured Leptospirales bacterium | reverse complement strand
ATCAGAAAAAATGGTTTCGTTGTAATCCGCTATCCCCATGGAGCGGATATGAATATATACGATTGGCTCGGGAATACGCCTAATTTCATTACGACCGATTCGCTGCTTCACGGGTATCATGTTCAATTTATGCATCTTCTGAAGAACATAGAGGAACGTGAATTTTATCAGGATATTTATACCATTGCTGCTGTTCTGGCAAATCACTTTCAACAGATGAAACAGCGAGCAAAAGAGGATATGCGTGATCCCAATGCGCTTGCAGCGGCATTTTTTTACACCTGTGCGAAGATAATTAATCCTTCACTATCAGTCCCGTCGGATATATCCCGGGATGTGCAGGAAGAGGTGGAGAAGATCCAGAGGGCCGAAGCAACCATGGCAAGCTCACTCTTTCACTATCAGATACCCTATGGTCTCTTCAAGCCGAGGGGTCACTATACCCGGAGTGAGCAGCTGAAGCGGTATTTCAAAGTGATGAATTATATGGGCAACGCAAGCTTTGCCTTCAAGCCGTTACCGGGCATGAACGGGAAAGACCGGGTTTCCCATGCAACCGCTTCACTGTTGATCTACCATGCACTGCTCGAACAGAAGAAGGTGCTGTCATTGTGGGAACGGATGGATTCGGTCATCTCATTTCTTGTCGGCGAGAGCGATGACTATACCATTTACGATATTGATAAAGCGGTGAAAAAAACAATTTCGGGATATCGGTTTGACAGAACTCTCTCCGGTGATGAGATTGACGATCTGGGTGATGCCCTTCTCAAGATACGAAAACCACGTATCTATTCTGGAACGGGAAATCTGGAAAACCTGCAGCAACCGTCGGGCACGCTGGAGAAAGTTCTCGAGAGCAGCATTGGCTTTCGATTCATGGGCGCACGCCTGGTTCCCGATACGGAGATAACACAGCGCCTTATTACTCCATCGGTCGGGAGATATCTCGGTTCCCGCAAACCCTTCACCCTTCAGCGCAGACCTCTCCCGGACGGGAAGAGGGTGCGCGGCTATGCAATGGGACTGGACGTCATGGCGGTATTCGGATCTGAAACGGCAAAAGGGATCCTCAAGGTTAATGGTGAAACCGAATTTGATAAATACGAAGAGCGCTTTGCAGATCTGAAGAAGCAATTCGCTTCTCGGGATTTTACAAAATGGTACCGAACCGTGTATGGGGGCGGGCTCTACTCTCTTTTCCCCCTCATGCAGCTGCGTGAGGGCCCAACCTTCATGACTACCGAGGCGTGGAGGAGGAAGTCGCTCAACACCGCTTTGGCCTCGTGGGCTGCACTGAGGCACGATACCATCCTCTATGTGAAACAGCCCTTTGCTGCTGAAATGGGTGGCGAGCCGGAACCGCTTGAGGCAAAGGGATATGTGGAACCGGTTCCCGCGTTCTATCTCAGGTTGCGTTCCCTGGTTGAGTTGACAAGAAGCGGCCTGTTGCAGTTCAATCTTCTCACGCAAACAGAGCGCGCAGTGCTCGAGCGTTTTTCAGGTGAGCTGCGGCGATTCTATGAAATAGCGATTAAGGAGCTCGAAAACAGAAAGCTCAGCAAAGACGAATACGATTTTATTCAGAATTATACGCTGAGCTATCTGCATCCGCAGTGGGAGTTCACCGATGATAAGGATACCAGGATCATCGCCGACGTGATGACCAATGGGATGGACGGATTGTGTGTTGAGGAAGGGATTGGTTTTGTAAATATACTCTATGCCGCTTATAGAATCCCTTCGGGAACGATCATTGTCGGAAGGGGACCGGTGTTCTCATACCATGAGTTCAAACAGGATATGAATAATCGCCTCACCGATGAACAGTGGAAAGTAATTCTCCAGGAGAAACCCTATCGAGGAATACCCCGATGGACAGATGCTTTTGCAATTTCTTCGCAGTAGCCCTTGTTCTCGTTCCGATTGCCTGTTCATCACCGATTGGCACTGAGCAGTATTTTACATTCGATCAAATTAAGGGTGAAGCGCTTGAACAATCCGAAGGCGAGAGAGCAGCGATTCTTGTTGTACCCCATTTTTTCCCCCTGGCAGAGATTCCTCTCCGGAGAGCGTATAAGAAGTTCAGCTCACGAGATATTCGTCGCGTTATCCTTATTTCGCCCGATCACTTCGGGAAGAGCGGGGAATGCCTGACGACGGCAGCCCAGTTTTCAACGCACTTTGGTAATACGTTTCCGGATCGGAAGGGAATAGAGGTGCTCATACAAAAAGGAGTGTGCAAAGAGGGTGAGCAATCTTTTCGGCGGGAGCATGGCATTCTGATACATCTCCCCTTTATCAAGTATTATTTCCCCCGGGCAGAACTAATTCCGCTCATTGTTCCCTCGGCGATACGTTCATGCAGCGGGGAGCGCATTCTTGCAGCTCTTCAGGAATTCGCTGGAGGCGAAACGCTCCTCATCATCAGCACTGACTTCTCGCATTACCGTTCCTTTGAACAGGCAGCTGCACAGGACAGGAGAACTGCCCGGATTATCTGTTCCCTTGACTTCAGTCAGTTTCATCTCGTTGATGTCGATTGCCGCTGCGGTATGTATATTGCTATGAGATGGGCACAGTATCTCAACCTCGGTACAGGCAGGATGATCTCCGCAATAAACTCTGCCGAGGTGCTGAACAATCCCCACCTGCAGTCAACGACCGGCATGATTGCGATTGCATTCTCTGCATCGAAGGAAAACAATTAAGACAGGGGAAAGTAGAATATCTTTGTGTCCTTTCCATCGTTGTCGACAGTATCTTCGAGGTATTTCCATCCGCGTTTCAGATAATATCGCTCGAGAACATCCAGCTCAGAGCTGTCGAGAAAGAGATAGATCTGTTGAATATTGAGTTCACGTGCTTTTCCGATAACAGCGTTGATGAGCTTTTCGGCAATACCACGCTCTCTGAAATCAGGCTCAACATAGAGGGAAGCGAGCCAGGGATTGATATCCTTCCGGGACCAGAGGTCGTTTTCCTTGAGGCTGGCCATCCCGACTGGCATGCTCTTTTCGATGGCGACCCGGGAGACGGGAAGAGCGCTCTCATCTGTTCGCTCATGGTATGACTTGATGATGAAATTGAAGTCGATATCACGCTTCCGATACCACTGTCGATATGACCAGTAGGCGAGAATTGGAGCGAACTCGGGACAATCCCTGAGCGGTTTAATTTCAGTGCTTGTCATTCGCGGATACACTTTCTCATTTGAGAATTTTATATGAACCGGAAAGCCAGTTCTTGATATCGGAGAGGTACCACTTCGAGAATCTCCTGTCGGAGGGCCCCCCGGCGATATTGGTATGTATTTCATTGCTCTCCATATCGGTTATTATCCGATAGCCGGGACTGAAGGTGGTAGTCCTTCCGGCGCTTTTGAATATCTGTCCCTGGGGTATGGTCGCTCTGCTGCCGGGAAGAGATATGGGGCCGTAATCGAAACCCAGGAATCTCGGCAGCTTTCCCCCGAAGAGGAGATGGGAGATCATCACTTTTCTGGTTTTACCGTAGGGTTTGGCTTTGCATCTGAGGCCCTCTTCTATCGCCCGTTTGAACAGCACCTCCTTTTTCCCGTTGAACCAGGCGGATTTTGATTTGAGAAGTATGGTGTCGAAATTGCCGTAGTAATCGTTGAAGATTCCCGTTTCTTCAAGGAGATACGAGATGACCGATCTTCCCAGGCCGTTATCGCCGAAAACAACTTTTAAAAGGGAATGATATACCGCCTCGAAGAGGGTGGCTCCGCGGGAATCAGGTTTGTACTGACAGTCCCATGCTTTCAGGATATTCCCGTTTTTGCTGTCTGGCAGAAGGGGGGTAATCACCTTCATGAGCTTTTCTGCCTGCAATGAATAGAGGTCTCCTTGAATTCCCTTCATGTCCTCAACGTCACATTTTTTCTTCTGCTTCAGAAGCTGAGCGATTCTATCAGACCGGTACGGCGCCATCGGAAGATTGATGGGATTCGCTTTCCCCAGCCGATTCAGATCCTGATTGGAGGTGGCGATAAATCCTTCTTTCGGATTATAGAGTGACGGCAACAAGTCTTTCCGGACAAATCCCCTGTTGTTGTACCGGCTTTCCCATCCGGGCAGGGGGATGAGGCCGCTCACCCCTTTCGGACGGTTGAAGAGTCGTCCGGTCATCTGATAGCCGATA
This sequence comes from uncultured Leptospirales bacterium, assembly GCA_964652955.1. Taxonomy (GTDB): domain Bacteria; phylum Spirochaetota; class UBA4802; order UBA4802; family JAKQUI01; genus CAZZCF01. The sequence continues at coordinate 3,202 of CAZZCF010000193.1, read as the reverse complement.
TTCCCCCCGCTGTCGGCGACGACAAAATTCCATGCTCCTGCATCAACCATCTTCAGGAATACCATCGCTTCCTTGACCGTTTTCGCGGTTGGCAGCTGGAGAAGTCCGTTAAAGTCTCCCGTCCCGCAGTCACCGGCAGCTGACCAGCTCATCGCGAGATAGTATCCCTCATTGTTTGGATCTCCTTCAAGAATGCCATGTTCGTTCTCATACACGGTTACCGTAATCGGCTTTCCTTTTTTAACCAGTATCTTCTCCTCTCTCGTCGTGAAAGGCTTCCAGCTGTTCCCCCGGCGATATTTTCCCCCCTGGCACTGTTCGATTCGGTAATCGATCATGTCCATGAAGGCAAAGGTAACTCCCCATGCGAGGTTTCTGCTTCGGCCGATTATCACACCGGGAACACCGGGGAGACTGACGCCGAGGATATCGTCATCGGGAAGTCGGAGAACTATCTCCTGCCATATTGACGGTATTCGGTTAACCTCAAGGTGAGGATCGTTGCAGAGCATCGGTTTCCCGGATTTGCTTCGCTTACCCGAAATAACCCAGTTGTTGCTCGCAATCATATAGGGTACTCTTGAGAGCCATTGAACTCCCGGTACCAGTGGAGGCTCAAGGATAACCTTTTTTATGAGATCGCGATCGATCTTCTCCTTGAGATAGGGGAAAAGCTCTCGGAGACGTTTCTCGTCGACATCGTTCTGTATCATCTGGACGAGCAATTTCTCCATATTCCCCTGTGCATCGGCAAGTCCGATTAGGCACATGATCTTTGCAATGACCAGAACATCTTTCAATGCAAGTGGCTCGGGGTGATAACCGAGAAGTCTGAACTCCGGTATCGGTTTATTTTCTGAGAGATATTTATTGAATCCCTCTGCGTATGAATGAAGCTGCTCCCTGACATTCGGTTTGAGCTTCGCGGCGACCTTTTCCGGGTCCGGAAGAAAGTTCATTCTCCGCATATAGGTATCAATCTGAATCAGCTCCTCTTCCCCGGCAAGCAGCTCGGCTGCTCTCCCCTGTACCAGAATTCTCGTCAGCAAAACCTGAAGCTGTCGGTCGTTCGCATGAACCCAACCGGTTCCGTAGGCGAGGTCAGCAAACGTACTTCCACTGATTTCAGGAATGCCGTGCGAGTTTCTCTTTATTGTAACCGTGCCGGTGGGACCGGTGAGAGTTATCTCTTTTTGTTTCAGTTTCATGGCTCCCCTCCCGTTTGTATGTCGCAGACTATCGGGTGATGGTTTTTATTTCAATGCTTTTTTGGAATTCACTTTTTCCACGAGGCCGGTTCAATTCCGGCTGGCTCCGAAGCAGGCTCGCCTAATAACAAAATGCCATGCTGATGCTTGCATCGACCGAGAGAGCACTGACAGCGTACTGTGGGTAGTTTATTCGTACCGTTTTCGTGACTGCTCCAGGAGATGATCGGGTATTGTCATTTCACCTGATGCAATTCCCTTCAGAACCTGCAATCCGTAGTGATGAATTGTTTCAAAGGGCACATTAAAAGCAACTGCCTCATCCGTGCGCTGCATGTTTCCATGGGTAGGCTGTTCATAGAAGACCTTCGGCAGGGGCTGTATGGTCACTCCCCGGCGCAGGTTGAACTCATACACGCTCAGGAGTGTCTGAGCAGAGTGCCGGACCATCTGCCGGGCGTCCGTGTCGAGATTCATTGCCCTGAGAATAGTTTCTGAGTCGACGAGCGTGTCCAGGGATGGACCGATAAAGAAACACATACCCATTTCGTCAACGGCACCGTAGAGCACTATGCCGTGTATTGTATTCAACACGTGAATTTTCGGATCCAGACTGTGATCGGCCGGATCGTAGGGATCGCCGAGAAAGTTCTGCCTTCCCGGACCAGCACAGGATTCGCCGTGCCGACCGTATGTCCAGCTGAGGCCAATGCCCGTTTGCAGGAGGCTTCTGCCGTTATGAAAGGGGAGCGCATGCCCTCCAACGGTGAAGTGGCGTTCGAGGCCGTAATACTCTTCAACGGCGGCGGCGCCCTGCCTGATGAGCTTTCCCAGTTCCGTTTTCCCCTCAACTGCCTGATTGAGAGCATCAAATATTGAATCACTGTCGCCATACCGCACTCCGGTATCTCGTTTCGTTTCAGTTGCCAGTGCGAGAGCAGCAAGGGTGACCAGTGCTTCTATGTGATCGTAAGCATATTCATTGGAGTGCTCAAGGATTTCTGCAGCGATGCGCACAACATCCGTGAAAATGCCGAGATTGATGACACCCTGATAGGTTTCCCACTCGCCGGCCTTCATCACCTCGATACTATTTTTCTGTTCGTTTCTGAGTAGCACAACCTGAACACAGCGATTGGGGCAGCCTGGCACACAGGAATGCCGGGTAATTTTTATGCCGCTTTCATCTGAAAGCTTAATCTGCTCATTGACGATAGTTTCGGGCAGAAGCTTTTCGTAGAACTCGTCCGGAACGTGTGCACTTCTAAAGAGATTGGTCAATCCGTGACCGTAATCAAAACGAAACTTCGCTGCGGCACCGTACGTTCCGCCGAGCAGCGGTTGTTCGCCGCTGTCACCGGCGAGATCCTTGTTGCTTTTATTTTTGTGAATAAGGCGGATTGCACTGATGAGCTTCTTCTGATCGATGTTTTCCTGATGCAGTGGCTGGGGCGCATGTTCAACAGCAACGGCAATGAGGCCATTTTTCCCGAAGCAGGAGGTGCTCCGTCCGGCTACACGATTGGGAGGTCCCCCACGCTTGGTATTGCACGCAATGGCATTGTACTGAAAGCCGGTGGTTTTCGGATCGGTGAGTGCAAGGCCAAGATCATTCCCGTGATGATGATAGAGCCTTTGCGAGAGATCAGTAGTACCGGCAATGGAGTTCCCATATTTCTTCAGTGGAATGAGTTCAGGTTCCCCCTCATCGGAAATATGCAGGACGAGGTGCTCATCCGATTCGCCGGTGACCTTTATGCCGGTTATACCCAGGCGAGTGAGAAAGGTTGCTATCAGGCCGCCTGATCGGCTCCCCTGGAGATTTCCTCCCAGAAGACTTATTCCGTAGATGTTGAGCTTGCCGGCGAACCCGAGTCCGGATGCAATAAGGGGGGTATATCCGGTCAGGTATACTGCACCGGGGTCATCCGCTTCGATAATGCGTTGTATTGCCAGTGCCTTGCCGAAAGGTCCCTTTGATGCAGGCTCAACAC
>CAZZCF010000192.1:0-7497 GCA_964652955.1 uncultured Leptospirales bacterium | reverse complement strand
CTTGAGTTTCATCGTCCACCCGCAAATCGGCGCGGCGGTAGGGATTGGTGCACAAGTGGCAGTTTTGTCCGTCACCTTTTGCGTGATGGCATTCTGCTCATAGCGTGTAAAATGATGCACAAATCTTTTAAGAGGAAGGAGATAGACTCATGAACAGAGATGAAATAATCAATGACATCTTTCAGACCATGCCGTCGCTCTACCGTTCCGATGAAGCTGCCGAAAGCCTCAGGGCAACGCTGGGATTCGATATTGCGGGAAGCCAATGGACCGTAACCATCGAAGGCAAAAAGTGCACCGTTTCAGCCGGGCTCAAGGAATCTGACGCGCTCCTTCGAACCGGTGCCGAAGAGTGGATCGGCATTATGACCAACAGCGTCGATCCGGCCGCCCTCTTTCTGGCAAAGAAGCTCACGGTTGACGGCAGCATCGAAACGCTTCTGGATGCATTTTCCTTATTTGAGTACTATCAATCCGACAACGTCGTGGTTAAGGACCCTACATGGATAATCGATACGCTCGGCAGCAATTTCACGGTGCGTGATGACGGACACTTTATGATCGAAGAGCGGGACTGTGCCGAGCTTGCCGAAGAATTCGGAACACCCCTCTTTGTAACCTCGGAGGCACAGGTGCGGGAGAACATACGAGAGGTGCGAGCTGCTTTCTCGGCTGCCTATCCGGATAATGAGGTGAACGTCATGTGGGCGATAAAGTCAAACACCCTTTTCGCCCTGCGGAAGATCATGAACGAGGAGGGAGCAGGCGGAGACTGTTTCAGCCCCGGCGAAGTGTACGCCACCTTTATCACCGGCGCCGACCCCGAGCTCTTTCTGCTCAACGGATCAGACCGGAGTGAAGAGGCCTTCAGGATGGCGATTGAGATCGGCATGCGCATCACCCTCGATCACATCGACGATCTCCACATCGTCGAGCGGCTGGCGCGGGAATACGGAAAAGAGATTCGTGCGCTCATTCGAATCAAATGCGCGCTTCCGAGCCTCAAGAACGTCGAGTCGACCTTTGAGCCGGGAATTACCCTCCCCTTCGAGGTGATGAATTTAAAATTCGGAGTAACCTATGACGAAGCGGTTGAAATTGCCAGGGCCGCAAAGCAATTCCCCCATATCACCATCGAGGGGCTTCACTCGCATATCGGCCGCGACGTTCACCTCCCCGAGCACTGGTACGGATACGCCTTCGATATGGTGGAACACTGCAGCAATTTAAAAAAAGATACCGGCATCACATCAGCAATTCTGGACCTGGGGGGCGGCTTCGTTGAAAAGCGCGATCCCTCGAGCCACGATCTCATGAATCTTCCGCCGTCGATACAGGAATACGCGCAGGCGGTCGGCGATGGTGTCAGAGCGGGGTGCAAACAGTACAACTTCCCGCTGCCGAAGCTCTGGGTCGAACCCGGGCGGCACCTCATCGGCACCACAACCGTGATGATAAGCCGGGTCGGCAACGTCAAGCGAACTCCGGGAGTCTGCACCTGGGTACATGTTGACGCATCGTGCAACTTCCTGCCCACTATTGAGCGGCACAATGGAGCAAGCTATCACCTTCTCGTGGGAACCCGCGCCCGGGACAGAGCCGAGGAAACCGTCGATATTGTGGGCCCTAACTGCTCCGGCGACATCATGCAGATACGCCGCCGACTGCCCCGCATGGAGCGCGGCGATCTCCTCGTCTTCCTGGATGTGGGAGCGTACAATTCGGTCGCCGCCAACCAATTCAACAGTATTCCGCGTCCGGCCTGCGTACTCGTATCGGGAAAACAGGCCGATATCATCAGTGAGCGCGAAACCATCACCGATATATTCGCCCGGCAGCGAATACCCGCACGGCTTTTGAAATAATTTTGGAGTGCAAACACTCCTGACAGAGAGAGATAAAAAACATGACATAACTGTTTGAACAATTCAACAACTGGAGATCGCCATGGAGAAACAGACACAGAAGATCGAACCCTTTTTAATGGTCATCCTGGCAAAGCGGTTTGAAGCGATAACAAAGCAGATGACCAATACGCTCCTCCGATCAGCACGCTCAATCGTGGTGAACACAGCGCGAGATTTCTCCTGCAGTATCGCCGATGCGCAGGGCCGGCTGATCTGTCTCTCGGAGGGACTTCCCATTCACACCGCCAGCTCCGGTCTCGTCGCCAGAGCGCTAACCGGTCTCTTCAACGACATACAACCGGGCGATTGCTTTCTCAACAACTCTCCCTATTACGGCAACACGCATCATGCCGATCACACCATGTGCGTCCCCGTCTTTTACAGGGGAGAACATATCTTCACCACTATGGCCCGCGCACATCAGGCCGACTGCGGGAACAGTCAGCCAACCACCTATATGCCCCTTTCCACCGACCTCTACGAAGAGGGAGCCCTCGATTTCCCCTGCGTGAGAGTACAGCGGAACTATCGGGACATTGAGGATGTCGTCAGAATGGCAAAGGTGCGCATCCGCGTTCCAGAACAGTGGTACGGTGATTACCTTGCCGAGATCGGTGCATGTCGCATCGGAGAGCGGGAAATAGCAAAGCTCTGCGATAAGTACGGCATTGACATCATCAGGACATTCTGCGAGGAGTGGCAGGATTACGGAAAACGGAGAATGATCGAAGAGATTCGAAAGCTCCCCGGTGGAACATGGCAGAATAAGACAAAGCTCGATCCCTTTCCCTTCGTCTCAGCCGAGGGTATCACCATAAAACTGAAGATGGCCATCGATCCCGAGGAGGGTTTTATTACCCTCGACTTCACCGAGAGCGATGATGTTGTTCCGGGCGGATTGAATATGAGCGAGGCGACAACACTCGCCGCCGGCATCACCGGAGTGATGAACAATCTGGATCACACCCTCCCGCAGAATGAGGGTGCCTTCAGCCGAATCAGGTTCACCCTCAGGGAAAACTGCGTGGTCGGCATAGCAAAACATCCCGTCTGTGCCTCCATGGCGACCACCACCGTTGCCGATCGGGCAATCAATGTTGTCCAGTCATGCTTCGCCAAGCTGGGCACGAACATCGGCATGGCGGATGGATCTCTCGGCATGCCCGCAGCATCGTCGGTGATATCAGGTATTGACCGGCGGAATGGCGGCGCCCCCTACGTCAATCAGCTCATCATCGGGGGATTGGGCGGCCCGGCGGTCTACGGACATGACGGCTGGCTTACCTATGGGATACCGGTTACCGGCGGCGTTCTCCACGGAAACAGCATCGAGGTGACCGAACAGCGATTCCCCATACTCTTCGAGAAACACGAGCTCATACCCGATTCGGGCGGCGCCGGCCAGTGGCGTGGGGCGCCGGGAGTCGACTGCCGCATACGACAGCGCTTTGATCCCGGCGTCTGGATATATCCCAGCGACGGACATCATAACCCGGCGCAGGGCGTGGCGGGAGGCCATCCCGGGAGGCCTTCTGACGTAGGGAAATATCCCCCCGACCGCAAAGAACGTATCGATCTGCCGAAGGTATCGCAGGAGATACTGCAACCGGATGAGGTGCTTCTCTCGGAGTCCTGCGGTGGCGGCGGCTATGGCAATCCTCTCAATCGTGATCCCGAGAAAGTCAGATGGGATGCGAGGGAAGGATTCGTTTCCCTCGAACAGGCACGTGAGGTATACGGTGTGGCGCTCGATACCGAACCGGAACAGTTTTTGGTGAACTATCCGGCAACCGAAGAGCTGAGAGCGAAATTGAGAGGCGCAGGAGGAAACAAATGAGCTACAGGATTTCGATAGATATCGGAGGGACCTTCACCGATCTGGTCATCGTCGATGACGGGGGCGATATTGCGCTGTTTAAAACGCCGACGACACATGAGAAGTATGCCGACGCGGTCATCAAAAATCTCGAAAGCGGAAGCAATTCGCTGAACATCTCCTTGCAAGAGCTCATGGAGGGATGCAGCACCTTCATCGGCGGTTCTCTCGTTCACGGCTCAACCATCAGCACGAACGCCCTCATCGAGAATAAAGTAGCAAAAACCGGGCTCATCTGCACCAGGGGATTCAGGGATATGCTCCTCGACCGTGAAGGCGGTAAAGCGGAGCCCTTTAACTGGAACATCGATTATCCGGCTCCCTATATTCCCCGATATCTCACGCTGCCGGTGACGGAGCGGATTAATGCCGAGGGAGAAGTGGATACGACACTCAACGAGGATGATGTCCGGGATGCGATCGAACAGTTTAAGAAATGGAATGTCGAGGCAATTGCGGTGAGCCTCATCTGGTCAATCGGCAACCCCAAACATGAGCTTCGAATCGGCGAGATTATCGAGGAGGAGTGGCCGGGTATTCCCTATGTTCTGAGCCATCAGATCAACCCCATTATCCGTGAATACCGTCGAACATCGTCGACGGCCATCAATGCATCGCTCATTCCCATTATCGATAAATATGTCTCATCATTCAAAGAGAGGCTCCGGGATATCGGTTACAACGGCGAAATGCTCATGCTCACCTCCAGCGGCGGTGTCATGTCCGCGGAGGAGCTCACCGAGAAGCCCATTTTCAGCATTGATTGCGGTCCCTCACTTGCGCCGACCGCCGGGCTCTGGTTTGCAGAGAGGGAGACCGGAAAAAGGGACGTTATCACCGCCGATATGGGGGGGACCAGCTTTGATGTGAGCTGTGTCTCAAACGGCGAGATAGCAGTTTCACGGGAAGCATGGATTGGAGATCATATGCTTGGATTCAGCAAGGTTGACAGCACCTCAATCGGCGCCGGCGGGGGAAGCATTATCTGGATTGACTCGGGCGGCCTGCTTCATGTCGGTCCCCGGAGTGCCGGTTCCACTCCCGGTCCAGCCTGTTACGGACAGGGAGGAAATGAGCCGACTATTACCGACGCCAATGTAATCCTGGGATATATCGATCCCGATTATTTCCTGGGCGGTTCCATGAAGCTCGAACCGGATCTCGCCCGAAAGAGCATGCAGAAAGTCGCCGACCAGCTGAAACTCGGGCTGGAAGAAGCCGCCTTCACCGCGTGGAGCACCGTTAATGTTAACATGACAACTGCCATTGAAGATATAACGGTATGGCAGGGAATCGATCCCCGGGAATATCTCTTCGTCTCCGGAGGTGGTGCTGCGGGGCTCCATATCATACCCATCGTGCGGGAGCTGGGCGCGAAAGAGATCCTCATTCCCAAGACAGCGAGCGTGATAAGCGCCATGGGGGGAGTCTTCGCAAACATCACTTCTGAATTCTCGGCCAGTCAGTTCGTCGACAGTCGTAACTTCGATTACGAAAGAATCAATACTATTCTGGCCGATCTTGAAGCACAGGCTGAGAACTTTCTGAACCGCGCAGGAGTTTCTCCAGAGATGAGGAGAATCGAATTTCATGTCGAGGCGCGTTATCCCTATCAGGTATGGGAGATATCGGTACCCCTCAGGGGGAATCGAATCAGCGGAGTAGGAGATCTCCAACAGTTGATGGAAGACTTCCACGATGTGCACGAACGGATTTTCGGCATCAAGGAGGAGGGGCAATCCATCGAATGCATTTACTGGCGGGCAAAAGCAATCGGCATAACATCAAAACCGAAGCTCAGAGAGGTGCCCAAGAATTCCGAGGACGCGAGTGCAGCGCTGAAGGGTACCCGACAGGCGTACTTCAGGGAACGTGGCGGCATGGTGAAAACGAATATCTATGCAGGTGACCTGCTACAGGAGGGAAACATGATTGAAGCGCCGGCGGTCATCGAAGAGCCGACCATGACCATCGTCGTCTTCCCGGGCTCACGAGTTCGCATCACCGAACTGGGTTCGTACGTAATAAGCACCGTATTGTGACGCTATTTTTTAAAAAGAGTGATAGGCTATGAAAACAAATGAATCGCTATTAAAAGAACGGGAAAAGCATATCCCCCGGGGGCCCTTCAACGTGCATCCCATCTTTGTCGAAAGAGCGAATGGTGCCCTGATAACAGATGTGGAGGGGAAAGAATATATCGATTTCACCGGCGGCATCGGCGTTACCAATGTCGGTCACTGCAATGAAATGCTCGTTTCCGCGATCAGAGAACAGGTCGAGAAGTACCTGCACACCTGCTTTCACGTGGTCATGTACGAGCCCTATATCGAACTGGCAAAACGGTTAAATAAAATTGCACCGGGTAACTTCCCAAATAAGACCATGTTCGCCAACAGCGGCGCAGAGGCAGTTGAGAATGCGATAAAGATTGCCCGTCACGCCACGGGCCGCACAGCGATTATCGCCTTCGAAGATGCCTTTCACGGGAGAACGCTCCTCTCGCTCTCACTGACGAGCAAGATGAAACCGTACAAATTCGGATTCGGTCCCTATGCCCCGGAGATATACCGTATGCCCTACGCGTACTGTTATCGCTGTGCCTATGATCTGGAATACCCTTCCTGCGATATCAGATGCGCCAGAGCGCTCAGGGACTTTTTTAACACCCATATCTCTGCAGAGCAGGTTGCGGCGGTCATTGTCGAACCGGTACTGGGCGAAGGGGGATTTGTTGTCCCGCCGAAGGAGTATTTCAGTATCCTTTACGAGATATGCAAGGAAGAGGGAATCGTATTCATCGACGATGAGGTTCAAGCGGGATTCGGCCGAACGGCGAAGATGTTCGCCATCGAGCACTACGGTGTCGCACCTGACATCATAACCACCGCAAAATCACTCGCCGGCGGAATGCCACTCAGCGGAATCACGGGACGCGCCGAGCTGATGGATCATCCTCAGGTGGGAGGACTCGGCGGCACCTACGGCGGCAATCCGGTAGCCTGCCGTGCTGCTCTTGCAGTCATCGATATCATCGAGAAGGAGAATCTCCTTGCACGAGCGGAACAGATAGGGAAAAAAGTCATTGATAAATTTCAGGAATTCAAAGAGCGCTTCGATTTCGTTGGCGATGTCAGAGGCATCGGCGCAATGATTGCCATGGAGCTCGTCCTCGACAGAAAGACGAAGGAGCCCGCTGCCGAGCTCACCGGGGAGCTGGTGCGCGGCTGCCGGAATAAGGGATTATTACTCATATCGGCCGGCACCTATAACAATATTATCAGAACCCTCATGCCGCTTGTCATATCAGACGAACAGCTTGAACGTGGACTCTCAATTATGGACGAGGAGCTCAACCGGTTGAAGAGATAATCTTTTTTCGTTGACACATTGCATATTCTTCGATCATATTAAACAAAGTAAGACGTATCACTTTTGATCATCGTCACGAGATTCCCGTTTTCCGGCAACACAATTTATCATTATTCGCTTCATTGCAGTGATAGTTGATGCCCTTTTCAGGACATTTTTATAACTGCGGTGAATAGAATGGGACACCTGGAGCGTTGGAGTGTTATGTTTTTCCATTACTCCATTACTCCACCACTCCATTACTCCATCGTTTAAAAGCTCAACGCTTCTCTTTGTTCTTCTTCAGCGCTCATAAGGATACCCGGGGCATCGGATCGTGGGCATACATTTTCGCAGATACCG
>CAZZCF010000191.1:0-7503 GCA_964652955.1 uncultured Leptospirales bacterium | reverse complement strand
TTCTGGTATCCGGCAGGGAGAGTCCCTATTATTTTAATTGCAAGGCGACGACGCTCGATCCGGAAGGGTGTTATCTCGTCGGAGAGGTCGTTTTTCACCATATCGAGGATCTTTCAATGGACGCTATTGGCGGATTAACGCTCGGCTCGGATCCGATATCCCTCTCGACTTCACTCGTGGCGCTGAAAAACGGAGTGATTCTGCACCCCCTGATAATCAGAAAGGAGCCCAAGCAGCACGGGACACAGAAATGGATTGAGGGGAATGTAGAAAAAGCAAAACGGGTTATTGTTGTCGATGATGTTATTACCACGGGGGGATCAACGATAAAAGCAATCGAGAAGATGAGGGAAGCGGGTCTGGAGATCGTCAAGGCGGTTGTGATCATTGATCGGGAAGAGGGCGGTCGGGAGAACATTGAAAGGATGAGTGTCGAAGTGCATTCCCTCTTCACGCGCGCTGATTTCGACCGGGAGCGGTTGAAGAGAGGATGAGGGCGGGGATTTTTTTCTCATCGAAAAGATTGAAAACTTTTTTGACAAAATTGAATATCTTTGTTCTAATTAATTCAAACATTGCATTCAGGAGGATACAATGACAAGTCGAATTCTTGTTTTTATTGTTGCAGTCAGTTTCTTTGCTGTTATCGGTTGTGCAACCCAGCCAAAGGAGTGTGTTGAAGGAGACTGCCTTGACGGAAAGGGCACAACGAAGTTTGACAGCGGTTCAAAATATGTTGGCGCCTTCAAGGAGGGGAAGCGATCCGGTACCGGTCAGTATCAGTGGGATGATGGCTCAAAGTATAATGGTTTGTGGAAAGATAATAAGAGAGAAGGACAGGGTACGTATACCTATCCGAACGGTGCGAAGTATACCGGAATGTTCAAGACCGATATGCGAGATGGCAAAGGGACCTATGTCTGGCCAAACGGTGACAGGTATGAAGGAGAATGGAAGAACGGCCTCATGGATGGCGAGGGTACCTACACCTGGGCTGATGGGAAGAAGGTAACCGGAAAGTTTAAAGAAGGCGAATTTGTCGGTGTAGAGTAATCGCCCCCGAGCCTCCCCCTCAGCGGGGGAGGGTGCTCTCCCATTTATTGTTCAATCCCTGTGTCATATATGGCTAAGAAGATTTTCATTACTGTCATATCGTTCCTGGCCATTTTTTCCGTATCGGGATTCTCGGATTCCATTATAAAAAAAGAATCCTACACCATTGGACCGAGGAGAGTCGTCAAAACGAATCTGAATGTTTTGATGACTCCTTTTAACGGACAGGTGCGGAAGGAACGAGCCTATATACTGCGTCTTGTGCCACGCGTGCTGGGTGATACCGTTTTATCCTTTAAACAGGTCAGAATCCCGGGGAGCATCGTACGTTTTGAGCGGAAGCCCTTTCCTCTGGATGCAGAGAAAGATATATCTCCACGGAGTTCGAGTTTGCTTGCCCTGCAGGTTTTTGAGGGCTCACTTGCAGTGGCCACTGAAGATATCCTGACTGCCGACATAATGTCTCATGGTCAGGAGGTTGATGTGGTTATTCGGGGGACCCTCCATCAGGATGGTGAGAAGCTTTCGGCAGACCTGGCGGTGTATAACAGATTATATGGTACGGTAAATCATATACAGCGCGAGGGGAGTTTCAGGGATCTCAATGGTTTTCTGAATATACTTGGTGGCGAGATAATAAAATCCCTCTTTCATGAGTATGGCTTTCTCACTGTTGAGACGAATCCACCGGAAGCGCTCCTCTATGTAGATGACAGGTATTGGGGGAGATCTGGCAGAGAGGTTATCGTTGAAGCAGGCGAGCATGAGGTGCGTATACGAAAAGACGGTTTCCAGGAAGAGAAGTTCACTGTTTCTCTGCCACCCGACGAGCGGAGGACAATGAGCATTGTGCTGAACGAGGAGCGTACGTCTCTCGAAAAGACTGTTCGGGTCTCCACCGTTCCCGATAAGGCGCGAGTATATCTCGATTCTCATTTTATCGGCTACAGCCCGATGCAGTTGACTTTTCACCGGAGAGGGATGCACCGTATCAGAATAGCGAAGAAGGGATACGTGACCTCCTATGCATCAATTAATCCCGACGATCTCATCTCCGGCGAGATTGAATTTCAACTGAAAGAGGGGAGTGATCGGGAGTATTATTTCAGCAGGACAACGGCATATCGATCCCTTTTCCGCATCTCGCTGATAGGATCGACGGGTGGATTGCTCACATGGTTCTACTATGCGCTCAAAATTGAAGATGCAAGATCATCGGTTCGGCGCTTTGAGTTCGAAGATCCTGACAGTCCTACCCAGGAGGAGCTTTACGCTTATCAGCGAGCGAAGGATCGGAGAGATAATCGGATACAGCAATACCGGATTTACCAGAATATATCCATTGCAGCAGCCGTTACGCTGCTCGTCTCAGCCGGTATTTTCTACTATCTCGATCTGAAGCAGGATGATATCGAGATCGCTTTCTGGTATTATCCGGCACTCCCCTTCTCCTATGGCGATAGGACAAACGGCAGTATGAGTTTCAATGAAGGAAGAACACATATTGAGGTGCTGTTTCGGTTTTAGGTATTTACGGAATAGAACATATGAGAACGGGGCACATTTCATCGTACCCCGTTCTCCAATCGCCTGTTGCAGAGTTGTTTGCTAGAATTTGAATATCAGACCGGCAAGCACCTTGCCCATGTTCTCATCCCGACTCGCGATGTCGTTCCATGCATATCTTCCCTGTATCATCAGAACAATGGAACCGGTGAGATTGAAGTTAAATCCAGCGAAAACTTCTGCCCCCGCATCTGAATCTTCATCGATTACATTGTCATCCCACTCGTAGTAGTTCAAAGTTGCGCCGAAGCCCAGAAAGGGTGAGAAGCTTCCTGTCCCCAGAAAATGCCAGTACCAGTCGAGGTGAATCCCGTATACCTCCTTGTCCCAGGTATCGACCTCATCTCCCTCGCAGCTCACATAGTCGAAGGCAGGTCTGAAAATCAGGCTGTTGAAGAGAAAGGAGCCCATGTCGAAGAGAACGCCAACGGTATAGGTGTTCTCATAGTCGTACACCGCCTCATCCTCGTAGTCATCCTGCATAAATATCCATCCTCCATATACACCGATGCCTCTTGCCTGAAGTCCGGTTGCGGTGAACATCAGCAAAGACACTATTACTACTGTAAACAGGATTTTTCTCATTTGAATCCTCCTCGTTTGTTATATAAATTATACTATCCGGCAAAGCTATTTTACCAGATAATGTGCTCAACGAAAGAAGCTCGGTAATAATGATATTTGTAATTGCCGGAACTGTAAATGCTGATACACTTTAGTGAGCTTAATTTTTAAAACCTGGGATCCCTGCAATAATGTATCCATATAATTTTCGCAGAGCCGCCACATACAACCGGGTTAAAGAATAATTGATACTCCGGTTAAAAGTCAAATGTTTTTACTTATATTTTCACGGAAAAAGCACTATTTTGGTTTTATTACCTGAAACATGATGATAGGGCATACTTTTCAAGGTGCAGGCGTAGATTTGAATGGTGGGCAAGAAGAGAGCTGCCCCGATTGTATCTCTCAATGATTTACAGCCCTGCATCTGAGGGGAAGCTATTCTAAGTGGAGCATGGCACGCTCTATCACCTTCTGGCTTTTCAGATAGAGCGGTTGCGGAGATTTCTCTATAGCCATGGTGATGTATTTTAAGGCGGTTGGATAATCACCACCCTTGTAAGCGTATCTGGCCATCAGATAGTTCAGTCGATCAAATTTCGTATCAACTTTTGAAGCTCTTTTCAATATGTGCACGGCATCTGAATACTTCTTCTGCTTCGCGAGTATCTCGGCGAGAGTGATATAGGCATATATGAAGTTCGGATTGAGGTTGATTGCTCTCTTCAAGCAGTCAATGGCACTATCGTAGTCTGTGCTTTTCATCCATTCTATGGCCATGTCATAGAGATCTTCCGATTCGATGTCATCATAGTTCTTCATTGTTGCGCACGTGACCGTTTTCCCCCTTTTAATGATCAGCGGGGCGGAGAGATTAATGTTTTTAAGTCGTCATGCTTCGAGACGTATCTGCAAAGCAGGCCCGCCCTGTAACAAGGTGCCCTGTCGATGCCTTGTATCGACTGAGATAGCACCGGCATCGTGCTGCAGGAGAGGCTATTCTGCCTGCTCCATGAAGGCGACTTCTTTGTTCGAATACAGAATGATCTTGAATCGAAAATCTTCATCGGTAAAAGTGGTAAAACGAACCCGAAATATACCGGTATCAAATTTCTTAATGGGATCCCCGGGGACGGTGCAGATGGTAAGCTGCTGTTTCCGGTTCCAGACGTGATCGAAATTTCTCCCTATCTCTGAATAAGTATATTTTGCTGAGGTATCCTCTTCCCGGTAAAAGCTGCTGATATCGATCCTCTTTTCGACGATGAAGTATGTTTTCACTATCTTCTCCTTCTCGCCGACGCTTTCAATCGGGACTCTCGAATGAATCGAGAATTTCACGCATTTATCTTTCTCTTTCAGTTTGAAATAGATCAGGTAGGTTTTACCCCTATCAATGGTTTTTTTTGATTCGAGAGAGGGGTTTGTTACGCCGGTATAGGCTTTCTTCCGGGAATAGCTGATCTCCTTTTTCGCGGTAGCGCAGCTTATAAGTGCAGCGTGAAGCACGATAGCGATGAGGAGAGCTGTTCCCTTGACTGTAGGGGAGTTGTTATTTCCGCTGTTCTCTGATCTCATACCGGTGGTTGAACCTTTATATTATAAGTATGATAACAGGTAATAGAATACTTACATTACGGCGATAGGGTATTTTACCCGGTACCTATCGTAGAGCTTCTGTTTCACATATCAATAAAAAAAGATATTTACAGGGAGGGATTCCGTGTTATTTTGTGTTCATTTCTGGTGGTGAGAAAGGATCTGGGAGTACCCCCTCAGGGATTATTCAATGCGTTTGAAATCAGTGGAAATATTCGGTTTTAAATCATTTCCGGAAAAGACGAAGATTCTCTTTGAACCGGGAGTTACGGTTGTGGTTGGGCCAAACGGATGTGGAAAATCGAATATTGTTGATGCCTTTAAATGGGTTCTCGGGGAGAAACAGGCGAAGAATCTTCGGGGCGATAGAATGGAGGATATCATCTTTAATGGTACGAAACATCGAAAACCACTCTCCCTTTCCGAGGTAACCCTCTCCATAGATAACTCCAATAAAATTCTCAACATCGATGCCGGTACGGTGACTATCTGTCGACGGATTTTCCGGGATGGCGAATCGGAATTTTACATCAATGGAACACCGGTGCGGCTCAAAGATATAGAACGACTGTTTCTGGATACCGGAATTGGAAAATCATCATACTCCGTTCTGGAACAGGGGAAGATAGATCTGATCCTCTCAACGAAGGCTGAGGAGAGGAGATTTATCTTTGAAGAAGCTGCGGGAATATCGGGATTCAAATTGCAACGGAGAGAATCTATAAAGAAACTCGCCGAGACCGGTGAAAATATCAAGAGAGTTAATGATATCATCAGAGAAATTGAGCGGGAAAAGGATATCAAGTCAGATCAGGCCGAGAAGACGGGCCAGTACCTGCGGTTGAAGGAGGAATTGAGGGAGCTTGACGTCAGGCAGAGTCTCTTGCGATATCGCGAACTCGCTGATCGACGGGAGCAGATATCCGAAGAGATCGGGCGTTTGAAGGCAAAGCAGTCGGAGCTGGGAGCAAAAGTCTCAAAAATCACCGCTGAAACCGAACGCGATCAGAAGGATAAGAATGACATACAGCTTCAGCTCTTCGAGCTCGACAAGGAGCTCCATGTCCACACCATCAAGGTTGAGGATATTGACAACAGAATGACAAGAAACCGCCGCCTTATCGAAGAACATTCAAAACGGCGGGAATCGGTTGAGGAAAAAATGGAGGAGAGGAGGGAGAACCTCCATCGATTGTCTGATGAGCTGCAGAAGACGGAGCGGACGGGGAAGGATATCATTCATCGAATTGATGAAGACCGAAAACGCCTGAAGAACTTTCAAGAAACTCGCTCGAGGAAGAATGACATTATCAGAGAATCAAAGAAGACTATCGAAGAGCGGTGGAGTCAGATATACTCACATGAGGGCACGGTCGATGAATTGCGCGGTAAGATCGATATTGTGATAAAAAAGCTTGTTGATGCGATCGAGCGAAGAAAAGCGGAGCTCATGAGCTCGGAGCAGGAGCGGCAGGAGATACGGGAGCGGATAGGAAAAGGGTTATCACTGTTTCAGAATTCCCTTCAGGAGGCGATGGCATATATCAGGGAGCATCGTCCGGATGAGGCGCTGGCCGCCCTGGAGGGAATTGATGTTTCTCGGATTATCGACGATATCAATTTGTTTGAGGGTTTTGAGGACGGGTTCCGCTCTATCGTGTTCGATAAAACCGGCATACACGCAGAGAAGGAAGTGCTCGATAAACAGGTACAGGATGAGATTTCACTGATAGAGGGGTTCCGTTCTGAGATTGCTTCCTGTGAAGATACCATCGCCCGGGAAGAGAAGGAGCTCGAAGATGTTGTTGAGATGATCACGAGAATTGAGAAAGACCTCTCGCGGAATGAGAACGAAAAGAACTGGATTGAAAAGCATATCGAATCGTTGGGATCACAGATTAATGATATCGGGAATCAGATAGAGGGCTATCGCGATGAGATAAACCGCATCACGGAAGCGGTTGCCGGTCTCCAGGATGAGATTATCGAGTGGGATAAGGAGCTTCTTGCATTGAGCAGCAGGAGCCAGGAGCTGAAACAGGGAATAACCGGTCTCTCGGAAAAGAGGGGAGATCTCGATAAGAGGATTGATAACAGAAAGCTTGTATTCAGAAAAGATGAAGAGAATTTGCGGAAAGTTCTTGAAAAGATTAATGAGCAGGAAAAATCGCTTTTCGAGCTGAATTTCAGGATGAATTCCGTCGAGGAGCATCTCTGGAATGAGCATGAGAAGAAAATCTCCGATCTCGAGGATAGTGTCGTTGATTCCGTTGATGCCTCCAAAATACAGGAGACCGTACAGAAGGTGAAAGGAGACATTCAGCAGCTCGGTCCCATTAATAACCTTGCCATTGAAGAGTATCGCGATTTGAAGGATCGATTCGACTACTATATGAAACAGAAGGAGGATATCGAGAAAGCCCAGGAGGATATATACTCGGTTATCGAAGATATCAATAAAACCTCAATTGAGATATTCAATAAAACTTTTAACGGGATTCAGAAAAACTTTTCTGAGATATTCAAACAGCTCTTTAATGGAGGAGATGCTGCTCTGGCACTCACGGACGAGGAAGATGTCCTGGAGAGCGGAATTGAGATAATGATTCGTCCGCCCGGTAAAAACCTGAAGAACATCAATCTCCTCTCGGGAGGAGAGAAATCCCTGACGGCAATAGCTCTTTTATTTGCTATATACCTGGAAAAACCATCACCCTTCTG
>CAZZCF010000190.1:0-7553 GCA_964652955.1 uncultured Leptospirales bacterium | reverse complement strand
TCGATTCGATTGGCCGCCAGGACTTCCAGAGCGTCCCTTCCGTTGGCGGCAAGATCCACCTCGTAGCCCATCAACCTGTAGTGGCGCGACAGCATCTCGCGGATCTCGACTTCGTCATCCACGCTCTTGCCGAGCAGTGCCCAGAGTGCGATGAGCAGTATAAAGAAGAGCAGTAATATAAGAATGATGTTCATCTTTTCGCTTTTCTGCGGTCTCTCTCAATCGATTGCCCGTCAAGAGGGTTCATATTCATCTTAAAAGTAACATATATAATATGAAAATCAATCTATATTCTCATTTTCGACACTTTTGCCGGCAAGGTAAAGAGAATCAGTGTCTCAGGGTGTTGTCATTCAGAGGGATTATGTGCCCGTAAAGGATTCTCACCTTCAGGATGCTCTTAGCGTCTCGAAAATGCTGATCTTTTTCAGAGCGTTTCAACGCGATATCAGGACAATCGTTGAGAGCCTCCGCACCGCTATTGCACTGTCTTTGTGGAGAATCTCTTCGCCGCTAGCGAGTATGTCGAGGGGGGATTCCATTGATGTGTTTATTGCGATATACCAGTTGCCCCCTGAAGGAGCTTCGGGGATTTCGAAGTCCAGGTGATATCGCGAGGCGTTGAATGCCATGTAGATATCATTATCGGGGATACCGTAGTCCTCACGTACGCAATCGCCGTTGATGAGACAGGCGATGGAATGGCTCTGCGGTGACCAGTCAGGCTCTCCGGTTTTAATACCGTGCCAGGCAATATCGAAAGTGTTTTCTCCCGCGCATTTCCCCTGGAAGAATGTTTTCCTTCTCAGTACCGGATGTGCCTTCCTGAATCCTATCATCTCCTTGCAGAATCTGAAAATATCACCGTGCTGTTGCAGGTACTCCCAGTTGATCCATGATATCTCGTTGTCCTGGCAGTAAGCGTTATTGTTGCCTCGCTGTGTTCGTCTGAACTCGTCTCCCGCAAGGATCATGGGAACTCCCTGGGAGAGGAAGAGCGTGGCGAGAAAATTTTTTATCTGCTGTTTCCTGAGCTTTTCAATCAACGGGGGTGCCTCGAGCCCTTCAATTCCGAGATTATCGCTGAGATTGTTATTCTCTCCGTCGAGGTTGTTTTCACCGTTTTCAATATTGTGTTTTTCGGCAAAGGACACCAGGTCGTTCAGGGTGAAGCCGTCGTGACAGGTAATGAAGTTTATACTTCCCAGCGGTCCCGGGTTCTTCTTGTAGTAGAGATCCGAGCTTCCCGTGATGCGTGTTGCAAAGGATCTCACCGTGTTTTCGTCTCCGCGCCAGAAGTGCCTGACATCATCCCTGAATTTCCCGTTCCACTCGCCCCATCTCCCCGGGAAATCACCGACCTGATACGCCCCCGCCGCGTCCCAGGCTTCTGCGATGATCTTCGTGTTTCTCAGAATCGGATCCTCCGATATCTTTTCGAGCAGGGGGGGGTTGCTCAGAATAGTGCCGTTCTGGTCTCTGCCGAGGATTGACGCAAGATCGAATCTGAATCCGTCAACCTGCATTTCGATTACCCAGTATTTCAAGCATTCGATGATAAAATCCCTCACGAGCGGGTGATTGCAGTTAAGGGTATTGCCGCATCCGGAAAAGTTCCGGTAGAACCGCTTGTTGTCATCGAGCATGTAGTAAATGGAATTATCAATACCGCGGAAACAGAGCGTTGGGCCGAGGTGATCCCCCTCGGCAGTGTGATTGAAGACAATATCAAGAATAACCTCTATCCCGGATCGGTGGAGCTCACTGATCATCGCTTTACACTCGGCAACCTGTTCTCCCATTGAGCCGGATGCCGAGTACTTGCCGCGTGGTGCAAGGAAGGAGATAGTGCTGTATCCCCAGTAGTTTTTCAGCTTCTCCCCGGTGATCGGGTTGATATTGATATTTTCATCCTCGTCGAATTCCTGTATGGGCATCAATTCGACGGCAGTAATTCCCAGTTCTTTCAAATAGGGTATTTTTTCGGTAATGCCCTTGAAGGTTCCTCTTTGCTTCACCTTTGATGATTGATGATAGGTGAAGCCCTTAACGTGAAGCTCATAGATGATAGTGTCCTGATAGGGTATCGTCAGCTGCTTATCGAATGTATCGAATCTTCTCCCGATGACGATGCACTTCGGAGCGCCCTGAGCGCTGTCCTTCTCCGAGAAAGAGAGATCCTGCCTCGGAGATGTTTGATCGTATCCGCGTGCATCCGACAGATCCCACTGGAAATTTCCGGTGACCGCTTTCGCATACGGATCGAGGAGGAGCTTGTTCCTGTTGAATCGATGTCCCTCCTCCGGGTCGTACGGGCCGTCAATGCGATAGCCGTAGAGCTGGCCCTGCGTTACTTTTCCAACCCAGATATGCCATATATCTCCCGTTTTGTTGATAACGGGATCGAACGGTATCTCATCGTATTCTGAATTCGGCTCGGTCGATGAGAAGAGGATGAGGGTGACTGCCGTCGCGTGTCTGCTGAAAATGGAGAACTGTGCCCCTTGCCGATCGAGTTTAACGCCGGGGGGAAGGGGATAACCGGGTTTTGTTTTTCTCTTTGCTCTCAATTGATGGTAACATTCACGGGATTACGTGCGCGATAATCAGCAATCGCATTCGTTTATTGTTCGGGTCATTGCTGTATACAGAGACGGTTTTCCTCATCACCCCAATTCTGTTGCCCGTTTTGATTGTAACAGCGAGCTTTCCCGTGCCACCGGCCGGGATCTCCTTCCGGGAAAGGAGATAGCCGGTGCATCCTCATCCGGCCTTTATTTTTTCTATCAGGAGCGGTGCAGTACCGATATTCCTGAATTCAAAAACATACCTGGCGGTTGTTCGCTGTTTCAGCGTTCCCCAGTGATGCTCGGTTTTATCAAAGTAAATCCTCGGCTGGCTGCACCAGAGGGGGAGGAACAGGAGAACACCTAAAAGAAAAATTGTTTTCGTTATACATCTCATCGTTCAACACGTCGGTCATGAGAGTTACCATCACTTGATATCAGCCTGCGTAGGTATATCTACCTGAGTTGCCTATTAATCATCAACCAATTTTTATGGGATTTTTTAAAAACAGCGCTTTTTTCTCTTTTCGAATTTTCCTCCGGCGGAGCGGAACAATCAGGTGCGTTCGGATGTGAGATTTTTGAAGGTGATGGACTGGGCCGTACTCTCCTTTCCGGTCAGTGCATACTCGAGGCTCTTTTGTGCGAGAGCGAGGATGTCATTCTCTCCTCTCCCTTCAGTTGCGGCATAGCCGATGAAAGGCTTGAGAAGATAGTGATCGCCCTTTCCGACGGCTATATCGAGATTGTTGAGGGAATCGATGAGCTGGCCTGCTGTTTTTGCGGCATTCTTTTTGTTTGCGTGGGGGAGAAGAATGGCAAAGTAATTGTCGTATCTGCAGATAACAGCACTGGCGCCGAGTTGCTCGGTGATTCGCGATGCAATTTTTTTTATCAGGACCGGTTTGGTAAAGGCGTTGGTATTCTCCTCTTTCGGGAAGGCCGAAAGGAGGAGTACCGCAAAGTCCTCCTTTTTGTGTAAGAAGATCTTCTTCTGCTCGTTGTATTTGAGCCTGAAGTAGGATTTACTGTGAAGTCCGGTCTCCTTGTCCACGACGATGTCGTTCAGCAGGATGTAATCGCTGAGCACCTTCGAGATGTCTTCCAGCTCAATCTTGATGTCGTTTATCTCCCGCCCGCTGAATCCGGTTTCCCGTATGATCAGGACGGCGCCGATCAGCGTGTTTCGAAAGAGCACGGGTATCGTTATCTTCTTCCCGCTGTCCATGACAAAGATGGAAGCATTCTTCAGCTCTTCCCCTATTTCGTTGTCTATTGCGATAGAATCAAAATCGGTTGCGTCGATGGTGAAAAATGCCTTCTCCTTCAGCTCGAATTTCTTTTCGAGTCTGTTTTTATGCTCCTTGAGGATGTAAAGCTCTATTCGATCAGCCCTGAAGTTCGATGCGACAGAATTGAATAATTCGTATACGCTCTTGCCGATTGAGTCACCAATAGGCTCAATTGCTTTCCCGGCATCCGGTTTCTCCCGGTGTAGTTCCCTTCTTCTCTCGAAATTTGCGATTCGATAGTGATCGTCCGCACCGATTCTCCCGGTTTTCTGCAGGTAGAGATAGATGAATGCAAAGAGGATGATATACGAGACGATGATAATAAGCATCTCCAGCACCATTTTCGTCTTTGCTCCCCTGTCAAGCGTATAGGGGAATAGGATAAGGACATTCCCTTCGTAGACCTTCTGGAGAAAAACGTAAAATCGCGTCTGATTGTAATATCTGATCAGGTAGGGCTTTCCCCGCTGTTCTATCAGCTCTCCTGACTGAAAATCCCGGATGACCTCTTCGAGGAGCTCATTCGATTCGAAATATCGATTGTTCTTATTGACGTTGAGTATGCGATTCTCTTTATCCGCTATGGCGATCAGGCCCAGGTTCTTATATTTCCTGTTCAACAGCTGAAAGAATTTGGAGAGATCCTTCTTGATGATCGCTTCATCTTTTTGATAGTTGTGCAGGGAAATACCTATTTTATTGCTTGCTGTTACTAATCCCTGTACGTACTCCTCTTCAAGTCCTTCTATTCGTATGGATAAGTAAACAATGATTGATATCAGCGTAATAATGAACCAGAGTATGACTATCTTCTTTCTTGGACTCATCGGAAATCCCCTGAACGGCTCTTCTCATTCATTGGGCAGGTAACTCCTGCAGTATGCAGCCAGTGATTGATATATGTTCCTCTCTTTTATAATCGGAAGGGGAATGAATTAATACACGCTAAAAAATTCAGTTATCGGTGATCTGGTTCACTTTTCAATGAAGGAGCGCCCTGTGAAGAGCATATCGTAACTGCTTCATTTACAGGGTTGCGTTCGCGGGATCTGTTCTCCGTGAAGAGGGCGTGCCCATTCAGGGGGAATGAGCGAATGTCCCGCCTCAGAGGCTCAGAACCACCTCTTTCACCTCAATCAGTGGATTTTCTTCCAGCTTCTTTCTCATAGCAAGCAGATCGTCGAGCTCCCCGACCAGTTTTCCAGATCCTGCGAAGGCGTATTCATGTTCTGGTGCGTATTGCTCAATCCCCTTGCCGCTTTCGAGCACCGTTTCCTCTGGTTTATAGTTCTGCAGCTTAACACCCGTGGGAATTTTTTTCAGTAATGCTTTAATCTCATCTCCATGCTTCTTCCCGTACGTCTTGAAGGAGAATTCGAAGGATGCCTTCTTTATCTTCTTTGCGGATTTGATAAATTTCTTATGTATATGGCTGTGATCCTTTTTCGCCTGCATCGCTTTTGAAAATTCATCATAGAATTTATCTTCAAGAACGAGGTGATGAATCTTGGTTTTGAAGGTTATCCATTCGGCAATCTTCTCGGAGAGTGTTTCCGACTTGATGCCTGCTTTTCGGCTGAAGTAGAACGCCCAGCTTTTGCCTTTGCCCAGAAGAAATCCTTCGAGCATCCCGTTGATAAAATCGTAATGGCCTTCAACAACAACTTCATAGAATTTTTTTGCCATAATTCACTCCTCCATTTAATTTCCACAGAAAATGATTATGTTCCGATCCGACGTTGGATATGTTCATTGGCAGGACATGAAAGCATAGCAAATCCACTCTGCGACGTCCTGTGATTATAGAATTTCCCTCGTGATACATCGAATTACCTGCCATCAATCAACGCTGTAATTATTCCTTTCCCGGGTTTTCCCTTAAAAGAAAACGAGCGTTACGATAACAAACAGCGGTATAAGAATGGGAACCGAGTACTTGAACATGTACCCGAAGAAGCTGGGCATCGGGATACCGGCCTCTTCGGCAATCGACTTCACCATGAAGTTAGGCGCGTTGCCGATATAGGTATTCGCTCCCATGAAGACTGCTCCGGCGGCTATTGCCTGCAGAAAAATGTTGTTGTGCTTAATCAGATCTAAAACCGCAACCGCCTCACCGGAGCTCTTAAGCACCTCTGCGTGAAAGCTCCCGAGAGCGGTGTTGAAGAAGGTCAGATAGGTGGGAGCGTTATCGAGAAAACTGGACAGTATTCCCGTTACCCAGAAGTAGTGTGCGGGCTCTTTTACCGCTTTGATGAGAAATGCCAGCTCACCCTTTTCGCCTGCTTTAAGAATGGCGAGGGCGGGGATGATAGTCATGAAGATGCCCGCAAAGAGATAGGCAACCTCCTGTATGGGGAACCAGGTGAATTCGTTGGCTTCCCGGGTCTCCTTCTTCGTCATGACGATGGAGAGAATTCCCATGAGAATCAGGAAACCGTCTCTCATCAGAAACTCAATCTTGGTATGCACGCCGAGAACATTTACCATGCCGATCTCGACCAGGCCACTGAACAGAACGCCACCGACGACACCGCCGAGGAAGATGAAGTTATGACCGCCCTCGATGCGGATCGCTTCGGGCTTCTCGGTTCCCATTTTTGATTTATCTTCCTTTGCGTAGTAAAAGGTATCAAAAATGAAGTAGACAATCAGAAGAATCACCACGGCAAAGCTCATATGGGGAATGAGATTGGTCAGTGTCCAGAAGAAATCGACCCCGTGAAGAAAGCCGAGGAAGAGGGGAGGATCGCCCAGTGGAGTCAGTGAGCCTCCGATATTGCAGACAGTGAATATGAAAAATACAATGGTGTGAACCTTGTGGCGCCGCCAGGCATTGGACCGCATGAGCGGTCGAATGGTGAGCATTGCCGCACCGGTGGTCCCGATCCACGAGGCGAGCGCCGTTCCGACGAGGAGGATAAGGGTGTTGACGGCGGGGCTCCCCTTCATCGTCCCGCGTACGTATATACCCCCCGAGACGGTAAAGAGCGCCCAGAGCAGAATAATAAAGGGTATGTAGTCGGCGATGTATATGTGCAGTATTTCATGCAGGGCAACGCTTTTATAGACTATCAGAAAGGGTATGGCGAAAATCAGTGCCCACATGGCAGATATCTTCGGAAAGTGCTCATGCCAGAAATGGCCTGCCAGAAGGGGGAAGAGGGCGATTGAGAGGAGTATGCCTGCGAAGGGAATCACCGACCAGAGGGGAAGCTCTGTTCCCAGATCCTTGTGGCCATGAGTGTCACCTTCCTTGTGCTCTTCGTGTTCCGCTGTTTTGTGGTCTTTCATCTGTTCGGTGCTCTTGGTTTCCTCGGCAAGAGCCGCTTCAACAGTGGTGAATGCCGGCATTAAGTAGAGAACCGCGAGAAGAGCGAGTATCAGTATAAGAATCTTTTTCATCTACGATCTCCTTTGCAGTGTGATAGGACGCTTTTCATGTATTGTTCGAATGAGGGCAAAATTTATTCACTGATAGTTTTACTGGTTAATGATGTCAATTAAATATTTTTAAAAAAAGCTCTGTTAAGGAATGCCTCTGATAGCGCCTCAACACGTTTCTGCTGCTTAATCGTAGAAGCGGGGTAAGGGAGCTTGCTGCAGCCGTTATAATACAATCCCGACTGAGTGGCTGATAAAAATTCAAAAATCTCCACTTTTTTAATAAATGGACGAATATAGCTCATAATCT
>CAZZCF010000189.1:0-7793 GCA_964652955.1 uncultured Leptospirales bacterium | reverse complement strand
CATTGAAGTACCAATAGAAGAGACCGATAGTTATCGGTTGGCAGAGGAGGGTTTATCCCTCAACCAGGAGATTCTCGACTGATGGTATTTGTGCGGGTGTTTTAAGTATTAAAGGATTTTTTGAAAAAGTACATTCAAACCGATAACTATTGCTATTTATAAGTTTATTCAGCAGTTTCACTTATTACGAAAAGGAAGCGCCACAGGATGTGGCGCTGGCGAGGTTGATTTTTTGACATCTGTGTCAAAATCGACATTCTCAACATCCTGGTCTTACTGAAAATCGGCTGTTTTCTGAAGTCGTTAAAAATTTGATATCGTTTATAGACGATTAGAAGCAATTATATCAAAATATTGAACTCGAAAATCTTTCATTTTTCAAAAAACTTATTTTTGCAGTAAGACCATCCTGTCGGTCAGACGGCATAGGATGTGCCATACATGGATGTATCAATGCCGGCGGGCGTACGGATGCGCAGAGCCGGCGTTTTCCGCAGCCTGAGTTGGGGGTATTGGCCTTCAGAGGAAGAATTCTATCGGGGTTTTTAAGTATTCATCGTTGGTGGTATTCCCCAGTATATCTGCCAGCAAATCACATTATCAATAATTTTCCGCATAAAAGTGTAGTTACAAAAGAAATACTTATCGGTACTGATGTTACTTTTTATCATTTCATCAAGATATCTCAATACCGCAAAAGCTAGAATAAGCGAAACAGACATTTTGTAGAACTTCCTTAGGTCCTGACAGTACTCATATTCATATTCGTTAAAAACGATATTAATCCTTTTCCAGTTTTCCTTTTGGTCTCTGTCCTGATATCGTACTCTTGAATTTGTTTTAACCAACTTGTGGTTATCTTTCATAATCATTTGAATGATAAGCTTAATGATTAAAGTTCTGTTTTTACCCGTGGTTTTGGTGCTTTGATTCAATTTATCGAGGATGTTTCTGTGCACGTGCAGGGTAGTTTCGATAAGCATAATATTCTCCTTTTCAAAAGAGTATGTATATAATACGATTTGCAATTGAGAAAAATAAAAGGATGATTTAATGCATTTATTTCAAGTATTGTTATTGGATATATTATTACAAAAAGGAGCTCGTACACGATGTCCGAGCGGCGAGAATAAACCAGGATGGTTTTTCCGCAGCCCGTGCTAAAGATATAGACTTGCATATTAACACAGAAGCGACCAACACGATGTTGGCCTCGGATATACGCACATCCATGTGCATCCTCGGCATTAGAACTTCCTTGTTCGTCAGAGTGCAGGCGAAGACACGGAAGTCGAGAGCCTGGCCGGTCGCGGCGCGTGAGCGACTAAGCCACTCCCGGTGTTCGAGAAGCGCAACAGGAGATGCGTGCTTAGCTTTTTTACTCCGATGACTTTTACAAACAGAGCAGGGCATTTCAACATCCGGTAGGCTAGCTTCGCTAGAGCAGCAAGCAGGCTGCCATGAAGGCCGCCAGAGCCGCCAAGCACCGGCCGCTCTCATACATCCTTGTACTCCGCGGCATTCGTACATCCTGTACAGCAGACGTGGTATTTGCGGCGGAGTGAGCGAGGATATTGAAATGCCCCCCTACTATCGCCATCTTATCATACTATACAATAAAGTATCAAAATTTTTATATTTTACAATTGGCCAGCCGGCTGACCAATTGCAGCGCGTCCATAAAAATTCAAGTATAGATTGAATTCTGCAACCGGTTGCAAAATTGAAAAAATCGATACGTCGCCAGGATGATACAGGATACTGCATGCATGTAGCGGCCTCAATGCCGGCGATGCCATTGAATGGCATGGAGCCGCTTCCGGAGCATTTTTCTTCACCGATTCGGTTCTGTATGAAATGGCACTGAACAAAAATGTATTGAAATGTCAATTGCCCCACATTATTTTGTATTCAACAAGAGAATCTCAAGAGGAATGACATGAGTGTTATAAAAGAAGCTACCATTGAAACAATCAAAAAGCTCCCCGATACCTGTACCTTTGATGATATAATGTATGAAATATCTTTTGCAGCTCAAGTCTATGAAGGACTCGACGACGCAGACAGCGGAAAAGTAATATCCACCGATGATCTGCTGCAAAAGGTAAAAACATGGGGCAGGTAAGGTGGACTGAGAAATCAGTTTCAGACCTTTCTGCCATACATGAATATATTTCCAGAAATTCGGTGATTTATGCATCACGTTTCATTAATTCCATCATCAAATCTACTGACAAATTAAAAACGCAACCTTTTCTCGGCCGGATTGTTCCTGAATTCGACAACAAATTGATCAGAGAAATATTCTATAAAAGCTAACGCATTGTTTACAGAATTACTAACAATATTGATGTCGAAATTCTTATTGTATTCCATGGAAGAAGAGAATTCCCCACTATCGATTAAATTACTGCTCTTGGGCATATAGAGGGTATATACCATGGCGTCATGTGCTGCAGTTGACACACTCGCCTTATGTGGACAGCATCTGTAGTTTCAAAAAGCTGATTAACTTTTAAGAGAAGATTCAGGCCAACCGGCTGGCCAATTGCAGCGTGTTCATAAAAATGTAAGTATAGATTAAATTCTGCAACCGGTTGCAAAATTGAAAAAGTTTCGGGGAGGAAGCGACGCGGCAATAGCCGGAGCGATTAAAAAGCCAGCTCACAGGGCACCTACATCATATCCTTATCACTCTCCTCCACGGCACGGTCAATCTCAGCCTTGAGCTGCGGCGGGAGGCCGGGGATATCGACGCTCAGAAATCCGCGCACAATGGTTGAGGTTGCCTCGTCCTCACTGAGCCCGCGTGACATGAGATAGAGGATCTCCTCCTGCGCTATCTTGCCCACCGCCGCCTCGTGGGACATCTCGACACCATCGACCGTTCCCCGAAGCTCGGGGATGGCGTGAATAATACCGCCGTTGAGAATGAGCCCCCGGCATTCAAGGTGCGCCTTGACGCCGGGCACCTCGCCGATGAGATCGCCGCGCGCAATAATATGCCCCCCGTTGCTGATGGTACGGGCAATTATCTCCGCCCGGGTCTCCTCAGCCTGTAGAAAAATGCGGCCGCCGACATCCATCTCCGATCCGGGGCTTCCCACCAGAAGGCTGGAGAAGCGGGCGACAGCCCCCTTGCCTGCAAGGTACGTCGTGGGATACATCTGCAGGGACTTGACCGGTTTCATGCAGATGTAGTTGTTGAGAAAGAGCCCCCCCTCCTCGACAATACCCACCGAGCGCGGGCGCACCATCATCTGCTCCGCCCAGTGATGAATCATGGTGAAGCTGAGCCTGGCGTTCTTCTTGACGTAAAATTCCGATATGCCCACGTGGAGTCCGGTCTGCAGATGCGCGGCCGTCGCGCAGCCGGTTATAACGTGCAGCTCCGAATCCTCCTCGGCGATGATGATATTGTGCACATTCTGGCTGATCCCCTCCTTCTCCAGATAGAGGCAGGCCTGCACCGGGTGGATAACCCTGCTTCCGGGGAGCGCCCTGATCACATAACCGTCGTGGAGGTCGAGATATGCCCGGGCGGTGTACTTATCGGTACCGACATCGACGAGCTTCCAGTAATACTCCTGTACCCAGTCCTCCTTCAGCGCCTCCTTGATGGGAATCACCTGAAGCCCCTCCATGCGGGATCGGGAGTGTATAACCGTGGTGTCCTTCTGAATATAGCTGCCGGACCGGTCCCGCTCTTCGGCATCGACACCGGCAAGGATCATCCGCTCCCTGTCCGATTCGGATAATCTGCCGAGATCATCGAGATACTCGTGCTTCACCGTCTCCGAGGTATAGGCATCGAGATCGATATCGACGCCGAGCTTCGCCTTCTTATCCTTCGCCTGTAATGCCTTTTCTTCTAGATCGCGCATCGCACACACTCCTCATATCCGTAATCGCTGATGCACCGAAATATCTCGGTTGGATTCGTCGAACAGGTCAGCTCGCCGTTGAAGAGCACCAGCCCCTTGTCGGCCGTAACGTAATCGAGGATAAATCCGGTGTGGGTGATGATGAGGCCCATCCTGGTGCGCTCCTTCCGGCGCTCCATCTGTGTTTTTTCAGGATCCACCTTGAGATCGCGCTGAAGGAGCTCGCTGATACTGTTCCCGATGAGCGAGATGTTCTCGAGGTTGACACCCGATTCCGGCTCATCGAAGAGAAGGAGATCGGGATCCTGCGCCATGAGCTGCAGGAGCTCCGAGCGCTTTATCTCGCCGCCGGAGAATCCGTCATTGATATCCCGCTCGAGAAAAGCGGTGAAGTTCACCCGCCCGGCAAGCGCATCGACATCGACCTCGCTGCCGGCACATATGCCGACCATCTGCCGCGTCTTCACGCCGTGTATGGTGGGCGGTCGCTGATAGGATATTCCGATGCCGAGCTTCGCCCGCTCGTTGACCGGCAGCGCGGTGATATCCGTTCCCTTGAAGGATATCTTCCCCTTGGTGACTGTATACTGCGGATAGCCCATTATCGTCATAAGGAGAGAGGTTTTCCCGGAACCGTTGGGACCGAAGAGGATGTGGTTCTCCCCCGGCTGAATCTCCAGATCGATATGTCTCAGAATCTCCTTCTCGCCGAGCTTCACCTGTAGATCTTCAATCAGCAACATGGTTTTCCTCCTGAATAAGGTTATTATACCTTGTATCTGCGGCATTTCAAAAATAATGGGGTTAATTTCATGTACTGCGCATTGTAATCATTGGCGAAACAGAAATCATCATTGACATTAACTTAATATTTCAATATCCAGTTCCGCTTATCGGGATTTAAAACAAATCCATCCCGACCGCTCATGTAATCCCATTACGTTTATTAATTTCCTGAAAAAAGAAAATCCTCAACCTGTGCACCGATTCGTTAAATACATTTGACACAATTCGACATTTCTGAATAAATCACAGTAAGACGTGAAGGAGCCCACACCCCTTCGGGGAGCGGAAACATCATTAATGCAATTTCATTGAAACGATCTTATGAACAGAGAAGCAAAACGATGGATGAGACAGGCCGAGTCGGATCTGAGATCTGCCCGGGGGAGCCTGCAAAACGGCTCCCATGAGTGGGCATGTTTTCAGTCACAGCAGGCAGCCAAGAAGTCGCTCAAAGCGCTTCTTTACGGCAGGGGAAAGACATCGATAATTACTCACTCTATCAAGATATGAATCAATATGATAAGCGAAGAATACAGCGATTTTAAAAACCTTTTACGTGCAGGGAGAATTCTTGATGGTGTTTATATTCCGTCACGATATCCCAATGGATTGGACGGAGAGCTGGCGCCGACCGATTTTTATAATAAGGGAGATGCCGAGGAATGCATACAGTGTGCAACTTCGATCTTAGACCTCGCGAAGAAGTACTGGAAGGAATAAGGGAATTTGTAAAGCGATTAAGCAACGATTATACTGTATACGAAGCGTACGTGTTCGGCTCCTTTGTGAGGGATGAGATGCACGAGGGGAGCGATATCGATATGATAATCGTTGCCGATATCCCGGGTAAAATGCATAAACGAATCGCCGAG
This sequence comes from uncultured Leptospirales bacterium, assembly GCA_964652955.1. Classification (GTDB taxonomy): domain Bacteria; phylum Spirochaetota; class UBA4802; order UBA4802; family JAKQUI01; genus CAZZCF01. The sequence continues at coordinate 2,251 of CAZZCF010000189.1, read as the reverse complement.
GTGCTCAAATACACCGGCGACCTCCCCATTGAGCCGCTGGTTTATACACCGGAGGGATTTAAAAAAAAGAAAGAAGAAAGCTTCATGAAAGGAATTCTCGAAAAACCGATGCAGATATTATAGAAGGCTGCAGATTCTCTCCGTCATGACCACATGCTCTCGAGCTGTTCCTCAATGGTCTCCCTGAACTGGCGCATGATAATCTCGAAACGCTCATCGAATTTATGCTCTTTGATATCAAGGACGCAGAACGTTCCGAAGATATCGCCGTCAGGCCATGAAATCGGCAGGCCCAGATAGGAGACCATACCCTGTATGGTCTTCACAACTTCATCTCCGTATTAAAGGTCCGAAAAAAAGAATACAGCAATGTTAACCGGTATCGAAGCTCTTTTCGTGTCAGCCTTATCTGGTAACATTGCTTTCATTCACCGGAAGGTTATATTTTAAAAGCACTTCGTCTATTCCACCTGTGGCCGCCCTACCCGCCCCTCCGGCGCCTCACCTCGACCACCTCGACGAAGTTCTCCTGCCACTCCCGGCGGAGTTCCTCGATGAGATGCGCTTCCGGCTCATTCCTGAACACTACCCCGATTCGAAGAGCCGGGCTGCGCACCTGGCAGACCCTGCTGTAATCGAGCAGATCGATAATCCGCTCCCGGTAGAAGTCGATATTGTGCTCATAGCTTTTCAGCGCCTCTCTGTCCATATCGGGATCGGGAGCATTCAGTATCTCTTCATCCACCGCCGATTCGATGAAGCAGGTCTGCACGTACTCCTTCTCGTCGAGCTCCCGCTGAAAGCGGGCGGCGATTGCCTCGATTTTCCGCTGTACTGCCGGTGAAATCATTTTATACCTTTCACGCCGCATAGAAAATTCTACATTTTTTAAGAGGAGCAAAGAATACTCCTTGCTCCTCCTCGGAGAAGACGGCCATGCCTTTGGCGTTTTTGAAGTCCGAGATGACCGTATCGGTGAATCCCGCCGAAAGCCATGAAAAGCTCCTGTCGCCCCGGAACTCGAAGGGATTAACGAGGACGTTCAGGCTCCCCGCAAAGAGGGTTTTGGCCGTGACGAGCAGGATAACAATACCTGCCAATAATCTTGTAATAAATATTTTTGTCATTGCACTATTATCCGGATTAATAATCTGCACATCATTCAGGCGCTCAACCAGGTAACTCATCGACAGCAGTCACTCAATAATACTGATAAATCCCACTCCCGCTGATGATTTCTCCCGATACCTGCAATGCGCTCCCGCATTAAATTGAGCCTATCTTTCCCGCCCGCCTCCGGCAGGCGGGAAGCAATTTCACACTTCCCGAACGCCGGGTCAGCATGGAAAACCAATCAGAATTTCGTTTTTTCTTTCACCTTCAAGAGCCCATCTTTTTCTTCACTCACCTTGTCCACAACCTTGTATCCCTTCACCTTGTAAGGGGATCTTTTAAACTTTTCCAGATTCGGCCTGGCACTGATCTTGATCTGAACCGTATCGTTGAATGCGAGGCCGTAATCCGCCGGCTTTATCTTGAAGACAAGAATCTGCTTGTTCCCCTTTATGTGAACGTCGTATCCGACATCCCAGACGGCCGATCCCGGATATGCATTATACTCGGCAGAAATGAACTCGAGATAATCGGGAAGAACATCCACCACGATGAATTCGTTGCGAAGCGGCAGTGTGCCCGTATTGCTGACCGACAGGATCATATCAATCGGCTCGCCGTTGATAAATTTCTTCTCGAAAAAACCGTTGGGCGCGAACAACATGTCTTCGGGCAGGGTCATGTTTATCTGCCGTGATATTACCGTGCTTTCCATTGACGCCGAAGCTCCGAAGGTGATGGGAATAAGGCACGCTGATAAGCAGGCCTTGAACTGATCATGGGAATAAAAATATCTGTACACATTTACGCGATAATACTTCTCCTTGAGATGCCCCAGCTCAACGGTGTTGGTTTCGCTGTAGGTCTTTATAAAATTTCCATCCTCGTCCTTTAATATCACGACAGAGAGGCCATCGCTTCTGTCGACTTTTACTCCCCGCACCGCTCTCCCGTCGTACGATATCGTATCTCCATCAGCCGGTCGGTTTCCAAGATTCGACTCGTAGTCGATGACCCGAACGGGCATTCGGGGTTGTGTTTCCACACAGGCGACCAGCAGCACAAAAACGACAGGTAAAATCATTACGAACCATCTGTTATTCATTATAACTTCCTCCGAATATTGATTAATAAAATC
>CAZZCF010000188.1:6701-7824 GCA_964652955.1 uncultured Leptospirales bacterium | reverse complement strand
ATAACAACAGTATTCAGATAGGTGAATTTGAAATCGGTTGCATATTTACTCAGGAGGAGTTCTACCGTATCAATTGACAGTTTCATATCCGAGAGCTCTTTTATCCTGACAGTATTCGTTCATTTTACTTTTTAGAAACCGCCTCGGTCAATGGTGCGTCCTCACCCGACATGGCGCAGCGTTCTCAGGTAGGCGTAAATAAATCGGTCGATATCCCCGTCGAGAACATATTCAATTGATCCAGTCTCCTCATTCGTCCGGTGATCCTTAACCATGGTATACGGCTGAAAAACATATGATCGAATCTGATTACCCCATGAGATCTCCTTCTTCTCGGCCTCTTTTTCCTGCCTCTTCTCCTCAAGTTCCTTCTTCTTCATTTCATAGAGGCGCGCTTTTAAAACCTTTATCGCAGAGGCTCTGTTCTTATGCTGAGAACGCTCATTCTGACACTGAACGACAATGCCCGTCGGCAGGTGTGTAACCCGCACTGCTGAATCGGTTTTATTGACATGCTGACCGCCAGCGCCTGACGATCGATAGGTATCGATTCGAATCTCCGACTCGTTGATTTCAATGTCGATATCTTCCGGTACTTCGGGTATCACGTCAACCGAGGCAAAAGACGTATGCCTCCTGTTATTCGAATCGAAGGGGGATATCCGTACGAGACGATGCACGCCACGCTCGGATTTCAACAGCCCAAATGCGAAATCGCCCTGAATATTCACCGTTGCGCTCTTAATACCTGCTTCATCACCGGGAGTATAGTCGATAATGTCAATCCCGTAATCATTATTCTCAGCCCAGCGCAGATACATACGGAAGAGCATATTGGCCCAGTCCTGAGATTCGGTACCGCCCGCACCGGGATGAATAGTGAGATAGGCATTCTTTTCATCGTCCTCTCCGGCAAGAAGCTCCAGCGTTTCCAGCTTTTCAAATTCTGCAACAAATTTCTTAAACTTATTCGCGCTCTCTTTGAGCATCTCATCATCGGATTCCGAAAGGGCCATTTCCATCAGGTCCCGTGTTTCTGTCACCTCCTGTACCAATAACTCCCACGGTTCGATTCTCCTCTTCAATTTGCTTATTCGCTGATTGATCTCGGCAACACGTTCCT
>CAZZCF010000188.1:0-6691 GCA_964652955.1 uncultured Leptospirales bacterium | reverse complement strand
CCTGATAGGTTTCTTTCTCAAGTTTGGCGAGATTCTCTTTCAAACCATCAATATTAATTGAATCACGGAGATGCTTGATATCTTCAAGCAACCTGTCGTATTCTTTGAGTATATCCCTGTACTCTCGTTCTCCCAAAGCGGATCACCTCATCTGCTGAATATTCTTGAAATATGATTGCTAAAATCCAATTCGAGATCTCGAGAAGAACGATACGCTCTATCGAAAACAGCTCCCCAGACATCACGGCTCTCCATACACATATAAAGAAAGGGAATATGCGTATACAATTCAATGAATTCTTTTATCTTTTTATATACGGCGATACGCTTCTTCTTGAGATATCGAAATTTTCCATCCTGCCCGGGAAACATCTCCTCAACGAAGAGTTCACCACCGTGTGCAAAATCTCTGCAGATCTCCTTGAAGCCACTGCTGTATCGAAAGCAACCCATTGATATCCAGGCAATCTTCTCGGTATCCACTGCAGTGAAGAGCGTGTGAATGAGATCCCTGTATTCCTCTTCCCAGCCGGGATAGATGATAATCGGATCAAAGTGAAATGCTATGTGATACCCTGCACTGACCGCCATGCGGGCCGCTTCAATTCGCTCGTGTATTGACGCGCAATCCTTCTCATACCGGAGTGCATTTCGTTCAGTATTGATGCTCCATGCGAGGACGGTATTCCCCTTCGGTTCAATATCAATGAGATGATCAATATTGTTTGATTTGGTTTTCAACTCCAGTATTACATTTTCTCGAGCATTACTTATCGCAATTAACTCTCTTCCCAATTCAGTTACATCATCAATCATGAGGGAATCGGTAAATTCGCCTGTTCCTATTCGCACAAAAATATCTGTGGGACAGTTTGCCAGGAACTGTAAATATTCATCCCGCATTTCGTCCACGTTTACAAACTGCATTATCCCGAAGGTATTAAGGTATGCATTGAGATAGCAATAGGAACAGTTGAAAAGACAGTTCAAACAGGTATTGAGTATATAATAGTTGCAACAGATCATTCCCGGCGAGCCGGGGCATCTCTGAATAAATCGGCCTTTGAAGTCAACCAGTATCAGAACATCTTTCGAATGATACCCGTTCACCCGGAGTCGGTTGACAATACTATTAAACTCGTCAGCGGTTCTATACACAATAACATTTTTATCACCCTGAGAGAAAAATTTGTTACATTTTTGAACGAGAACGGAATCTCTTAACCGCTCATCGTAGAGAATCAGTTTAATGTCTTCAAAGCGCTTCACCGAATGTCCTCTTCGGAAGGTACTTCATTGCATGATGGGAGCTCTCATCACGTGAAAGTAAAGTACAATTTTCATTCATTCATTTTTTCTTGACGAAAAATAAAATTATGAATTAATAGTGAGAACAACAGACGGTGAAAAAACTGACCGATTCAGTCAACCAGCAGCGGTGAAGGAGAATTACAATGGGGTGTCTTTTCTGCAATATCATTAAAGGTGAAACGCCATCGACAAAGGTTTACGAGAATGATTCGATCTATGCCTTCGAAGACATTCACCCGCAGGCACCGGTTCACATATTGGTTGTTCACAAAAAGCATATCAAAAACCTCGACGAATTAGACGAGAACAACAGTTACATGATGTCCGATATCTTCCTGGGGGTGAAGGAGATCGCCCGGATGAAGAATCTCTCAGAGAAGGGGTATCGCGTCATTATCAATAACGGCCCTGCTGCCGGTCAGGTCATCTGGCATCTGCACATTCACCTCCTTGGCGGGAGTGATGATCTCGGACCGATGCTTCAGAACGCATAAGCTGAAAGAGTACCGGAAAGAGCACCGGTGGAGCGGAACACCTCATGGCATGATGAAGGCAACCTTCTCCACCGATCTGTCGGTTGCTTCCTCAACGATGAAGGTACATTTCTGGTAAATAATTTTATCTCCGTGATGGGGAATTCTTCCGAGCATATACATTATAAAGCCAGCTATGGTTTCAAACCCTCTTTTTTCGATATCGATGTTGAATCGTTTCTGAAAGAATTCAATATCGAGTGTTCCGTTGAGAATATATTTTTTTCGGTGCACCTTTTCTATGAGTTCCTCTTTCGGATGATCTCGTGTCTGTATCTCTCCGACGATCTCCTCGGCAATATCCTCAGGGGTGAGTAAGCCCTCAACAGCGCCGAACTCATTGACCACGAAAACAACCGAGAGGTTATTTGTCTGAATTTCCTGGAAGAGCTCATATATCTTCTTGGTTGCAGGAACATAATACGGTTTATACAGAATGTCTTCGATCTTCTGAACGTCCGGTTTTTCCAGGAGGTCCCGGTAGTACGTATACCCGATGATATTATCAACGCGATCTTCATAAACCGGTATCCTCGAAAAGCGTGTCTGCTCGATCAGTTTGATCAGATGATTTATGCTCTTTCGCTTCTCTATCGAGATAATATCAATAGTCGGCGTCATAACCTCACTGGCCGTTTTCTCATGAAAGATGAGAATTTCAGAGACAAAATCCTGATGATTTTTATCAATAATTCCCTCCCGCTCGCCGATCTGGAAGAGAATGCCAATCTCATCCCGGGAGGCGGTGAAACTCTGCTCGCTGTCCGCGTGCAGCAGTTCTCTTAATTTCCCGGAGAAGAGAACCGATATCTTTTCAGCCGGCCGGAGAAGAACGGAAAAGAAGCGCAGAGGAATCGCGAAGATCATCAAGCATCGCTCCGCCCATGCTCGGGCAATAATTTTCGGTACTATCTCACACAACAATAAAAAGATCAGCGCCTGTATTATCGTAACGAGAAGCAATCTCGATTCATGCAGTAAAAATGCCTTTGTCGCAACAAAGGTTATAAAAGCGGTTGCAGAAATATTTGCTAAATTGTTTCCGATGAGGGTGGTGACCAGTGCGTTTTCCCTGTGATCCAGCAGGTCAAGCGCTCTCTGTGCAAGGGTGTTCCCTCTCCCGAGGGTGATGAGCTTAATGTTATTTGCCGAAATAAGGGCGGTTTCCGTTCCGGAGAAAAAAGCCGAAAGCAGCGTAAAGGTCGCTATAAGGAAGGTGTAGATGTAAAATGATATTTCAGTCATGCGGTTTCCGGTTTTCCTCTTTCAATAATGAACTCATTCGTTACGAGAATCGTTTTCATTGCCTCTCGATGGTATGATCTCAATTGATTCGATGCGATTCTTCCGGATATACTTCACCCGGAGGAGGTGCTGCTCGACTGCAATGCTCTCTCTCCTCTTCGGGAAGTGCCCGAGCCGCTCGATGATAAACCCAGCAACGGTGTCCGATTCATTCGTCTGAATATGTGCATTGAAGAGAAAGTTGAAATCCTCAATTTGCATATCTCCCGAGATGATAGCGGTTCCATCACCCATCGTGCGAATTTCCTGTTTGCGCGGCGACTCACCCTTGATGAATTTCTTGCCCATGAGCTCCGAAAGTATTGCCGAGAGGGTCACGATACCGGCAGTGCCACCGTATTCGTCAACGAGCACGGCAAGCTGAATCTTCTTCGATAAAAAATCCTTAAGGAGATCGCCCAGCTCCTTCGATGCAGGGAAATGCGCAATATCATGAATCAGCTTATTGATCGTTTTTAACTTCTTCTTGCTCCTGACAGAGGATATCAGTTCCCGCGAGTCGAGAACGCCGATCACGTTATCGAAGTCCTCCTTGTATACCGGGGCGCGGATTATCTTATGTTCCAGCATTATACCGAGCGCATCATCGATACTGGTATTGTAGGGAATGAAAATAGCTTTTGTCCTGGGATACATGATGTTTGAAGCTTCCTTTTGTGAAAAGAGAAGCACATTCTTTATAAACTCGTTCTCATGTTTCTGAATATCCTCCTCGCCTGCGCTCGTGGTTACCGACTTACCCAGTTCCTCGTGAGTTATTGCTTTCTCATCCATGGGTTTCAATCTGAGGAGCTTAATCAGAATATTGATCAGGGCGAGAAACACTACCCTGACAGGCGCGAAAACCAGATGGAAGAGATTGAGAAGGGGAATACCCTTTTGGGCAAACTTTCGATAGGCATGAATGGAAAACACCTTCGGAGCAATTTCACAGAGGAGTATGATGATAGGTGTTACGACAACGATGGATATGAAGTGACCGAACTCTCCCCATACCTTGAGGAGAATTACGGTTGCAAGAGCGGAAAAAACCACATTAACGAGGAGTTTGCCGGTTAATACGGTAATGAGAATTTTTTCGGGATACTCCATCAATCGGATTATTGACTGCTCTCTCTTACGGGTTGAGAGTGAAAATTCGTGCATTTCGGAAAGTTTTATCGAGAAGAGAGCCATCTCGGAGCCGGAAAAAAAAGCCGATATAAAAATGAGAACAGGTAACGCTATGAGGGTAACGGTAAAAATGTCCATCAGCAATAATGATTATCAAAATTAACAGCATGTATGTGAATGGCACTGCCAATCTGAAAGCAGCATCGAGACCATCGGAAGAGAGGAACAATCATTGTTCTAATGATGAAATGATAAGCTGCAGTGAAAAGTGTAAGGAATACAATCATGCCAATCGGAATTGGCGCTATCAAAGCCTGAATATGCCCCATAGTATCTATTTTTATTTCTGTTCCAGTTCCAACTTCACGTTAAAGGATATCTCCTTCGTCGAACTATTTCCCGCATAATCTGACACCAGTATCCTCACCTGATTAATTCCATTGGAATAGTTTATGTTTTTAACCTTGTAATACCCTTTTTCATCGAATAAATCATGAAAAGTCTTATCCCATATTGTCAATCCATTTTTAGAGAAACCGATCTGCGAAAAATCAACGTCCAGTGTCTTTTTCCCATTTACAAGTACGTTCAGTTTATAAATGCCAAGCGATTCTTTCCCCTCTATGGAATCGGAAATGTCTATGAGAAGGGGATAATGCTGCGTGAGGCGAATGTTCGAATTTTCATTTATGAGAAAGTACCTGTCATCGATTCGGATATACATACTGCATATCTGTGGCTCCTTTTCATCGCGAAACTGCGGGAGAAAGATAAAGGGATTTAACGATATACCCTTTGCGATTTTCAGCAGAGAAAAGTGGAGATGCTTCCCGAAGGAGTGACCCGTATTACCGATCATCCCCAGGAGATCATCTTCCCGATATCGCTGATGCAGTGATATCCCATCAGCCAGATGAAGATAGAGTGAGTATACCCCGTTTGTGTGCTCAATTATCTTATAATTACCACCACCGGGATAATTGTCCAGGGGAAAGATTGATCGGTCCCATGAGAAGATCAGTCTCCCGGAGGCAACGGGATAAATTTTATTATCAGGTGCTATCATATCGACACCGTCATGGAAGTGATCCCACCGCGATTCACCAAAGGTTGAGGTGATTCTCCCATTATCAACAGGCCATCTGAATGAGGTAGTCATTAGAGTGAGCACGAATATACAGACAGAGAATGCATTATTTCTCATCTTTTTCACCTTTGTTGTTCTGTGGAGCATTTTCAGGCCGGTGAAGAGGACAGTATTCACCGGGTTCGGTGCGAGCATAATAGAGCTGATCCCGTGCAATATGAGGACACAATCCTTCATCGAAGGGGACCAGTCCGCTCTCCAGGCAAATTGTCTGCATCGAGATCCCCTCATCGGGGATTTTAAATTCTCCCGGTGAATCAGAGCCGTAAATCTGTGAAATGTAGGAAGACCATATCGGTGCTGCGAGAACACCGCCGGCTCGTCCGTTTCCGAGGCTGATTGCTCCTTTTTTGTTGCCGATCCATATCGCAACAACGAGATCTGCTGTATATCCCACAAACCAGGCATCGTTGAAGTTCGTACTGGTTCCCGTTTTCCCGGCAATGGGGAATGTAATCTTCCTGTATTTTACAGCATAGTGAGCGGTCCCCCCCTCTTCAAAGACCCCCTTCAGCATCGAGATTGTAACTGCGCATGCAACCGGATCGATAATATGCTCGACCTTTCTCCTCCTCTCCTCCATTATCTTTTTAACCTCAACTTCATTGTCCCATACCGTATTCCCGTTGTAATCAGTGACATGCCGTATGCCAAAGGGCTTTATATACTCACCACCATTCACAATCGTTGCATGCAGAACACAGTTTTCAAGTGGTGAGAGCTCGTAGGTACCCAGGGCGAGGGAAAGGGTTTTCCCGAAGCGCTCATACAATTCACTCCGCGAGAGGGAGAGGGCATTCCGGAGAATATCAAAAATCGTATCGTATCCCGTCTTTTCCAGAACTTTGACTGCTATTACATTAATGGATTTTTTAAGCGCTTCCCTGGCGATTACCTTCCCCACATATTTTCCATCGTAATTATTCGGAGCGTACCCTCTTTCAAAAACTGTTTTCTCATCAATTAAAACAGTCGACGGGGTTATATCCCTATTCTCAATAGCAGAGACGTACACGACAGGTTTAAATGATGATCCCGGTTGCCTTCTTATCTGTGAAACATGATCCAGCTGATTTGCCGCGGTGAATTCATATCCCCCCACATAGCTGATAATCTCGCCGGTAAACGGATTGAGCGCTATCAGCGCTCCTTCAATGTTATCGGCTTTTTCCCGTTCCTGTTCAGCTCTCAGCTCACTTCGCATCTCTGCTGCCCGTTTGAGGTGATAGGACCGCTGTTTCAGCACTCCCTTTTTAAGGGACTCAATTGCAATATCCTGCCT
>CAZZCF010000187.1:0-7827 GCA_964652955.1 uncultured Leptospirales bacterium | reverse complement strand
TATTTCGACATATTTTTTATTTAATAGCATGCACTTCTATGAAGTAGGTAATTTTGATAAAGCACTGAATTTGATAAATAAATTATTGTCTATTGCTGATGAATTTGATTTTGATTATGCACGGGTTCAATACCATCGGATGAAAACCAAGCTCTTGATGAAAAAGCGTGAAATAAATGGAGCTCTTATTAGTTCATCTAGTGGTATTGAAGTTCTTGAAAAAACTGACTACAAGAATATCGAAATAATAATAAATTCTTTAAAAATCCGCCTGTATCTTTATTCAAATGATTCATTCAATGCCGGTGAATTACTGGATTTCACATCCCGCGAAGTGAAGAATATTAAAATGGTGCCTATAATGTATAATGAGTTCTTACTTTCTGAATTTTACTATTTTATCTTCATGTATGAGAATGAATTCAATAAAAGAAAAGAATGTAGAAAAAAACTTAAAGCTATAACCACGAAGGCGTTACAGAACGCAAAAAAAGTAGCTCATGACAGCACGGAAATATATCGCTACATGGGCACTTCATACTGGCTCACCGACAGACCCAAAAAAGCACTTCTCTGGTGGAAGAAATCAATTGACACGGGAGAGTACCTCGGCGCGAAACTTGAGCTTTCACGGACCTATTTCGAGGCGGGTAAGCGGCTCACGGTTTCCGCAGGCGACGATTCGCATCGTCGCCTGCGAGATCGCGTGAAGAAACACATCGGCCTCACCCCCGAGGAATGCCTCAATAAAGCCGAAGCCATGTTCAGGGAGATGGACCTCCAGTGGGACCTGGAGCAGCTGGAGAAAGTGCGGGCTCAAGTGAAAGGATATAATGCTTGACTGCGGATAATTCCATGATCAATATAATGGTAAATCCAACATGGAGAGGTTCATCATGAAGATTAAGATTGTCCTTGAGCCGAGTGACGAGGGAGGTTTTACCGTCTTCGTTCCGTCGTTGCCCGGTTGCATCAGTGAGGGTGATACCAGGGAAGAGGCTATACAAAATATTCAGGAAGCTATTGAACTATATCTGGAACCGGTTGATGATGATATGCAGTTCGGATCAGAAGCCCAGGTGATGGAAATTGCGCTATGACTAAAATCCCAAGCCTTAATTATGAGAAGGTAATTAAGGCATTACAGCGTGACGGCTGGGTAGTCGTTCGCCAAAAAGGGAGTCATATACGCATGCAGAAACACACACCTGAAAAGACATTAAAGCTCACAATACCCGCACATAAACCGATTAAGCGTACAACCTTAGCCCACATATTGAAACAGGCTGAGATTTCAGCAGATTATTTCCTCAAATTATTATAAAATAAATCCAAAACTCTCCCGCACCTGCTTCGAAATCGGTAAACGCCTCTCACTCCCCTCTCCCTCCGGGAGAGGGGAGTGAGAGCATGGCACAAAAGCTCCTCGGCATGAGCGCCGAAGAGTGCCTCGCGAAAGCCGAAGCCATGTTCAGTGAGATGGACCTCCAGTGGGATCTGGAGCATCTGGAGAAGGTGCGGAATGATGCGACACACGGTTCATTATCCGCATTCAGCATTTTGACGTACCTGTAAATATTCGGACGAAATCAATGAGAACCAGTAGGAAAATCCCTGCGCTCCTGTATATCGCAGCAATAACGGTACTCCTCTCCTGCATCGGCATGAGCGTTCAGGATCTCATGAAACGGCCGAAAGCGCATTTTATGCATGGCAATCTAAGTCACGCCCATCATAAGCTGAAAAGGCTCAGGGCGAAAGGATATATCGCATATAAAGTAAACGGCCGCTTGTATACCTTCACCCATGAAAAACATGGATGGATTTACTGCGGCAACAGCAAATATGATGAATACGGTATCAGCTTCGGCAAGGCCTTTGCCTGGGGCATGACGCAATGCAAAGTGTGGTTCGAGCGCTTCACTAACACGAAGACCAGGCGCATTGAATATGCAATTACAACCAGTTATGAGTTCCCCGCACCCACGACAACGTACTTCGCCAGCGGAATAGGGGCACTATTATCTATGATCCTGTGCACAATATCATATCCGCGAGCGGGAAGGCCCACCTCTCCCGATCCGATTACAACATCAAGCAGGATCAGGACATCGAATTTTTCGCATACGGATACGTCACCGAACCGAAATCCGGCCTGCGCAGTGGCAGGATATTGTAAGCGCATACGTCCTGAGGCATTTGAAATATATCGTGTTCGTAGGGGAAATAAGTACTTCTTCGTGGAAGTCGACGCGGATTAGGGTATTTGAGAAGCAATCCACTCCCGAATGGTAAAGTAAAAAGGGATAGTTATCGGTTAACAACCGAATAAGATAAAAGGAGCGACCGTAAATGAAGCCCCTTCTGCATCATAGTCCGGCTGCCTTTCTGACCGTGACAGCTTTCCCGTTCAGGCGGGCAGAGAGGCCTTTCCCAGGAAGGGGAAACTCCACGAGGGCCTTCCCGCGAAACCCCTTTGCGTCGAGATGAATAATTCCCTTATGAAAGCTCGCTTTTATTGAAATCGTTCTTTCCCCGTTACGAAGGCGGCAGGAAGCCTTCCCCTCCCCGTCCGGATACACTCGCAGCGTCATATTATCGAGACTGAGTTCGCCGGTATGCTGAACAGCTTTCGCCAGCGGCAGCACCGTCCCTTCCCTTATGTATACCGGAATTTTACCGATACCAGCCTTCACCTTCATCCACCGAGGGCCTTCCATCCGGCCGCCGGTCCACAGATCGTACCACCCCCCGCCCGGGAGATAGACGCTGCGCGTATCGTTTTTCTCCAGTATCGGCGCCACCAGCAGGCTTCGCCCGCACATGAATTGGTCCTCGATGTGGTACACCGTGGGATCATCCTGGAACTCGATGACCATATGTTGCAGAAGCGGGAGGCCATTGCGCGCCGCAGATTCCGACTCAGAGTACAAATAGGGAATCAGCCGGTACCGGAATTCCAGGTACTTTCTTACAATCCGTTGTGTTTCCAGCATGAAGTTCCACGGCTCCTTGTAGTGGGGCGGATTCCCGTGAAACCGGAAATGTGACTGGAATACCGAGAGCTGTACCCACCGGATATAGACTTCGTCCGAGGGCAGGCCGACAAAACCGCCAGTGTCCTGGCTCCAGAAGGTGAAACCCGAGAGCCCCAGCGAAAGGCCGGAGCGCAGGCAGGAAAGCAGATTCTCGTGGTTGGAAGAATTGTCGCCGGACCAGTGGACCGGGTAACGCTGGGCCCCGGCATAGGCGCTCCGGGCCCAGATGACAGCATTGCCCGCTCCGAGGACCCGCTCGATGACCTCGAAGGCAGCCTTCTGGTAAAGGAGGGGAAACAGGTTGTGCATCTGCCTCCCGTCATACAGCGCGAACCGCATTGATGGTTCCACCTGTTCGCCCATATCGGTCTTGATGGTGTCGGCGCCCATCTCAAGGAGCGGGGCGAGGAGCCCTTGGTACCACGATACCGCATCCGGATTAGAGAAATCGATTAAATGGGCGGAATACGTATAGAGGAATGCGAAGGGACCGTTATTCTTCGCCAGTGCTCCCTTTTTCTTCGCCTCATCGTAAACATCGGTTTCATCAATCACGTGAGGAATCTGCCATAGGCAAATGCGGAAGCCCCGGCGGTGAGCCTCGGCGAACATGGTTTCGGGATCGGGAAAACGCACGGGGTCGAAGCGCCAGTCACATCGCCAGTCCTTCTCGAACCAGCCAGTGTCGATGTGTATCACATCCGTCGGGAACCGCATCTCACGGAGTTTCCCCATGACAGCGTACACCTGCGCCTGGGAGAAATAACTTATACGCGACATCCAGGTGCCGAAGGACCATAGCGGGGGAAGCGCCGCCTTTCCCGTCAGCGCCGTGTACAGGTGGAGAATCCTTTTGAAAGAGGGTCCGAAAAAGAAGAAATAATCGATAAGCTCACCTTCCACGGCGAACTGGTTTTTGCAGGTTTCTTTCGTGCCAATCCAGAAGGTGATGGGGCGACTTTCGTTGATGAAAACCCCGTACCCCCGGGTGCTCATGAAAAAGGGGATATTCTTGTACACTCGGCCCGATGTGTTGCCGTACCCCGTGAAGTTCCACATGCCCAGGGACTGCCCCACCCGGTTCACCGGGCCGAAGCGCTCACCGAGCCCATAGATCGCCTCCCCGGGATAGAGCACGAAAGACTCGACGCCGTATTCGCGCCCGCTTCTCCCGTCTCGGATGAATCCCAGGGGAAAGGAATCGAAGGGGGTGGGGAATTCGCACTTGGTCTGGCCACCGGACTCGGTGATGAGCGTGCCCGCAGCGTCGTACACCTCGATGCGGAAGCCGGTCTTGTACACGTGAAGCGAGAGCCGCTTCGTGGTCAGCGCGTATTTCTCATCGTCCTCGACGGCATGCACCTCCGTCTCCGGTTCGGTAATGTCACGGTACAGCATGGGTGTTTCGTTGGCCGGGACCTCCGATCCGGGAGAGAGCCGTAACCGATAGGTGTCGTCTCGCAGGAAATCAATACTCAGTGCAAGCTCCCGGTACGGCGTCCGGTCGTTGACCAGATACTCGTGCCGGTTCATGGTTTTTATGTTCTTTATCTTGAAGACATTGTAGCCCTTCGCTTTAAAAAGGAACGAATTACCCGTACGCGCTGCCAGTTCAACCCGGAGCACCGAACGCGCCGAGCGGCGCCGATGCTTCCGAAAAACGGTGAAAGGCAGCGTCATCGCCGTGCCGTCGATATCAAGGGGATGATCGGTGAAGCTGAAAAAAACATTCGGTTCCAGCTCCCCGATTTTTCCCTTTAAAAAGGGGTACCTCAGCCGCTGGCGTATGAAAAGTTTGTAGGCCTTCACCTTGTCGATTGATGAAAGCATGGTTTGACCGATAAGGCGCTCTTCGTCTTCCCTCTCCTGCGGAATGTCATTGCGGTACTTACCCCTGTCTTCCATGAACATCCTCCAGCCATGTCTCCATCATCCCCGAGGGGGCGTTCTGAATCAATTACAGCAAATTTTCTTCATTACATGACTATACGGCACGGCCGCATGAGTTTTGGTTATCTGGTTTACGATATGTTGTTTTAACCCTTCGGTCTTCGTTCAGTCAATATAGCCTGAATTTTCTCATAGTCCCTGTGATAATACCGGTAAAACGTAGTATACAGTACTGCACTGACCATTGCGGCAACCGTGCACACCCAAAAAAATGTCTTAGTGAGCCCATGTATGTTTCCAAAATATCCCGCCAGATACGAAGCCACTGCAATCATTACTCCCCACATTGTTTGGATCAGACTGAATCCGGTCGACCGTATTTCAGGGAGAACAACATCGGAAATCATGGGGGCGATAGCTGCGGTATACCTGAACTGGCCAAACAGTCCAAAGGCGAAGATGAGCACCGGATAAACAGCTTTATTCGTCCATTGTATTGAAAAAAGGAGAAAGGATACTATCGACAGCATGACCAGGGAAGCCTGGGCGACCGCAACTCTTCCATATTTTTTGCTTATTTTCCTCGCGCGGTCACCGATCAATCCTCCCGCACCCGAGCTTATGGCCATTCCGACCAGAAAAAACGCGAGCATGAAGGTCGCGCTCGACGGCGTGAAGCCCCTTTCATCGGCCAGCCAGGTCACGCTGAAACCCGCAAATGCATTTAACCAGAATCCGACAGGTATGTATTCGATCAATATTAGAATCATTGTTGGTGTTTTAAATAAAGAAGGAAGATCGCGAAACCTGAAGGCATAGTCGGTGGAGTAATCATTTTCAGAATCGGGGGCCGATGCAATGGTTGCCTCTTCTGTCTGTCCGGGATGCGGCTCCCTGACGAAAAGTAAAATTAATAGTCCGCTTAAAAAACTCAAACCGCCTAATGACCAGAAGGCGATACGCCAACCGATTTCAAAGTTTTTCGCAAGAAATCCAAAAAACAGCACACTCAGAATAGTACCTATAAAAGCAATCGCGTTTAAGATGCCAAACACCTTGCCCCGATCTTCCGTGGGAAAGATGTCTGAAATCAACGAATTCATCGGACTCACCAAAGCGGCCAGGCCTATGCCGACAATGATTGAAAGAACGAGCATTTGTTCATAGCTTGCGACAAAACCGATAACCCCTGTCCACAAGCCCCAGAAACCGGTTATCCAGACCAGAACGTTTTTTCTTCCATAACGGTCGGCTATTATTCCCCAGAAGGGCGTGAACACCAGTGCGACGATTCTCTTAACAGCTATAATAATCCCCAGGTGCTCAACGCTCAAATTGATGGCTTGCCGTATTGACGGGAAGAGCGCATTCACAACGTTGGATTCTCCAACATCAATAAAATAGGCGGTACCAAGCGACACCAAGGTTATGTTTTTACGGTCACCTTTTTCTTTGGATTTTTTCATGACTGAACTCCCCCGAAATATAATGTAATCGTTTAATCATATATATTTTATATGGATCATCCGGTCACATTAATGTTCGCTCCACATTCCTTTGCCAGATATGCATACATTTGAATTGGACCTTTCCCCCTGGTGTTTTCCCAGTTCCAGGTAACAGCCGATGATCCTTCCATGAGGCAACGCCTCGATGCGCTCTTTTACAAACCTCAATGCCTCCGCGTTCAGTTCCACCGCCTTCAGCACCTGCATACGCTCGTTTTCTTAGGAAACTCAACTGATAAAAGAGAAAAAGGAATGACAAGAAGCGTGATAACTGATACCAGACCTTATAAGATGCCTCCAGCAGGGGGCAGAAACGATCTTATCGGCACCATCAGAAGGAGTAAATGTTTAGACTTGATCTGACAGTCTTTCCTTCTTATCCATTAAATTTAATTCTGTACTAAACGAATTGTATTGTCGAGCATTTTTTCATGACAAAATTTTTGGAATCCGTAAATGTTTCCATCGGTGTTTCCCCATAACAATATTTTCCGGAATGCATTCTCTCATTGTTATATTGAACCTTTTTTTTATTCAACCTTAAGGGAACTTGGAGCAATAGGGTAATCGAGTTCCTGTCGAAGAGGAACAACCGATAACTATCGGTGAAATGCCATTACAATCTACTCTATGGTGACAATCCACAGGTTATCAATATGTACATTGCCAAATGCTTTTACTACCGATTTAGTTTTATTTAAATTCTTTCACTTGGGCGGAAGCTTTTCCGTGAAGCTCTTTGCTTTGAGCAGCCACTGCTCAATCGCGGATTCATCCAATCCTGCTTCTTCAACCATGACCCACCCTTTCATCGGCCTTCCGGTTATGTCAAAGGGCTCAATATGGGATTGTTCCAGTGCTTCTTTTGATTCCTCTTCGCCGAGCCGGAGTATTAAAAAATCTTTGTAAACACCACACATCATATTACCCTTGACAAGGTAACAGGTTCCTCCAAACATTTTCTTCCTGTCAGTTCCCCAGTCGGCAATTATTTTACGAATGTCGGCATCCAATTCTTCGTTGTAAGGCACTTGTTTCTTTTTTTCCTGAAAATGGAGGTTAAACATTCCCCAATAAAGTGATTATTTATTGTACTAAAAAATTGCTTCTAATTTCACCAAAGGGCGAATTTTGTGGGAACTCCCCAGTATATTTGCCAGCATACTATTCCATCAACTGTCTTTTTAATGAAAATGTAATTCCTAAAAAAATAATTATCGACACTCATATTTACTACTGTCAATTCATCCAGATACATTAAGACCGCATAAGCGAGGATTAAAGAAACGGACATTTTTAAAAACTTACGAAGGTCCAGGTAATATTCATATTCGTATTCATTTAAAAAAATATGAATCTGTCTTTCTAAAATTGGCTCAAAATCTTTCTGC
>CAZZCF010000186.1:0-7918 GCA_964652955.1 uncultured Leptospirales bacterium | reverse complement strand
TGAGGGATCTATTTCGGAAATACTATTGATCTTGATGAACTTCGTTTTCATGACATGTTTTTATCCTGGTAACGCTTCGAAAAACTATCATTGTACAAATGGAAATATTTGTACAATATGTTCGGTTTTACAGAATATAATACAATATATCGTGATAATCCTGTCCTGTTTTTTTAATCATGCACAGAAAAAGTATATATCGAAGGTGCTAAAGATCCTTATCACTGAGCTCGTCAAGGGGAGTGGTGAACTCAATGGCTATGTAAGAATCGCCCTTCACCTTTTTTTTCGCAAAACGCCTGGCAACCTCCGATGGATTGTGTTTCAGGAGACCGGTTCTGACAATGGTTCCCTCGAGATGATATTTCTCCGTCTTCGTAGAGAATTCCAATCTGATCGGCTGGTTTATCCCCACCCGCGTGTTCGAAACGATAAAGAGGCCCCCTTTGCTCATGTCGAGAATAAATCCGTCTCCCGGGGACGGCGCGGCCGTTTCCGTATCGATTGTTTCCGGGTCGCCTTCGAAAAACTCAAAGTTGACCTTGATATTACAGGAATAACGGGGATACTTTCTTTGTTCGCTCATGGTGAAAATGCCTCATATGTTTAATTGGGGATATTCCTGGTGCGCAATAACGTACATGTATATGTCTAAAGTGATCCGTCTCTCACGGTATCCGGAGCATCTTACCGCTTCACTATTGTACCGCCACTTCCTTTTCTGTCAAGACAAGTTTTGAGTAAAAAAGCGAGAGAGGAGCTCATCGAATCAACGGTATGGGTTGCGTTCTCTTTCGTCCATGGTGAGAAATAGTTCTGACCGAAGGGAATATCCGGGATTCGAGTATTCTGTTCAAAGATGTTATTCCCCGGTCCGTTCAGCGATGTATTTTATTTGACTTTCATAACCGGTTATCCATACTGGAAAGGCGATTGCGGAGGGTGGTTGCCCGGAGAGGGAAACGGCTCGTGCTACATCAGGTATTTTCCATCCCGGGTAGCCGCAGATCCTCCGCACGATTAAGGTGAGCTGCATGAGTAAGATGATGACCAGATTTATCTTTGTGACCGGCGGGGTCTGCTCTTCGCTGGGGAAGGGGATATCCATCGCCTCTCTCGGTCTCCTCCTCGAAGGGCACGGTTATTCGGTCTCGCTTATTAAAATGGATCCCTACATCAATGTTGATCCCGGGACGATGAGCCCCTATCAGCACGGGGAGGTATACGTTACAGAGGATGGCGCAGAGACCGATCTCGATCTCGGATACTATGAGCGCTTCACCAATGCACAGCTTACCCGGAAGAACTCAATTACAACCGGTCAAATATACTATTCGGTGATTCAGCGAGAACGGCGCGGCGATTATCTCGGGAAAACGGTTCAGGTTATTCCCCACATTACCAACGAGATAAAGAAGAGGATATATGATGTCGCCAGTGATGAGGAGATTGACTTTGTCCTGGTTGAGATAGGGGGAACGGTCGGTGATATCGAGTCGATACCCTTTCTGGAAACAATACGCCAGATCCGTCAGGAGCTGGGACGTTCCCGCGTTCTCAACGTTCATCTGACGCTGGTCCCCACCATATCGGTTGCGGGTGAGCAGAAAACGAAGCCGACCCAGCATTCGGTGAAGGAGCTGATGGAGCTGGGAATTCTTCCGGATATACTGCTCTGTCGAACTGCGGTGCCTCTCTCCTCCGAGCTCAAGAGCAAGATTGCCCTCTTCTGTAATGTCTCTGAGACACATGTTATATCGGCGGTTGATATCAAGAGCTCCATCTATGAGATTCCCGCTATGCTCCATGAGAATGGCTATGATGCGATGGCGCTGAAGCATTTCGGGCTGCCCGACGACGGTCTTCATATCCCCGACTGGGATCGATTTCTTAGCACGCTTCATCATCCGAAGAAAAAGATTTCCATTGCCGTTGTCGGCAAATACATACAGCTGCAGGATGCGTATCGGTCCATCTATGAGGCGCTTCTGCACGGTGCGGTTGCCAACAGGGTCGAGCTCGAAATCCTGCGGGTTGATTCCGAGGATATTGAGAAGAAGTACCACGGCAGTGTCGAACAGCTGCTCGGCGGTGTCGATGGCGTTCTGGTGCCCGGCGGATTCGGCGATCGGGGTATTGAGGGGAAGATCGAAGCGATATCCTATGCGCGGAGAGAAAAGATCCCCTTCTTCGGCATCTGCCTCGGTCTTCAGTGCGCCGTGATTGAAATTGCCAGAAATATGTGCGGTCTCAGCAATGCCAATTCCACCGAGTTTGATCCGACCACGGAGCATCCGGTTATCTCGCTTCTCGAGGAGCAGCTCGATGTTGAGTCGAAAGGGGGAACCATGCGACTCGGTGCTTTTCAGTGCGAGCTTCTGGAAGGATCTCGCGCGTATGCGGCGTATCAGCGGAAATCGGTAATGGAGCGACATCGGCATCGGCTTGAGTTCACGCTGCGATACAGGAAGCTCTTCGAAGAGCAGGGTGTTGTCTTCAGCGGAATAAACCCCAAGAACGCCCTGGTAGAGGTTATCGAGCTCAGGGATCACCCCTGGTTTGTCTCTACACAGTACCATCCCGAGTTTAAGTCCAAGCCGGTGCGGCCGCATCCCCTCTTTGAAGCCTTTATCGGTGCTGCCAGGGAGAGGAGCGAAAGGTGAACTTAACCCTCCTCTGTGGCGCATGGCGCTCCGGTTGATGAGCGTCGCCGGTGAAGAAAGGGAGAGGACCGGATCGGGAGAACGATGAGACTGAGAGGATAGACCTGTTCATGAACTTCTGTGATTATGAGCTCACCGGGAAGAGCCGATTCTTCCTTATCGCCGGCCCCTGTGTTATTGAGTCCCGGGATCTGATGATGCGAACGGCGGAGGCCGTAAAAGCCATTGCGAGACGGTTGAACATTCACTGTATCTTCAAGTCGTCCTATGACAAGGCGAACAGGAGCTCGCTTTCGTCGTACCGGGGGCCGGGACTGGACGCGGGGCTTGCGGTGCTCGATGAGATAAAGCGGGAGTTTGACCTTCCCGTTACCACCGATGTTCATGCGGTGGATGAGATTGCCGCGGTCAGGGAGATTGTCGATCTGATACAGATTCCCGCTTTTCTCTGCAGGCAGACCGATCTCCTGATCGGGGCGGCGAAAACGGGGCTGCCCGTAAACGTGAAGAAGGGCCAGTTCGTGGCGCCGGCTGACATGGAACACGTCATCGAGAAGCTGCGGAGCACGGGATGTCAGAGCTATGCCGTAACCGAGCGGGGGTATACCTTCGGGTATAACAATCTCGTTGTTGATATGCGTTCTCTGGGGATTATCCGATCTCTCGGGGTGCCGGTGATATTTGATGCGACCCATTCGGTACAGCTCCCCGGTGGCGGGAAGGAGACCGGCGGGGAGCGGGCGTTCGTGCCACTCCTCGCCCGGAGCGCTGTTGCCGCCGGCATTGATGGGCTCTTCATGGAGGTCCATCCCGATCCGGAAAAGGCGCTCTGCGATCGATCCAATCAGTACCCGCTCGAATCGATAGAGGCGCTGCTGCGGGTCCTCCTGGAGATAGACGCTGTCGTCAAGCGATAAACGTGAGGGTTGCTGAGATGCAGAGGGAGCATTGATTGAAGTGATAGATGGCCTGAAAAACATTCGGCTTTTAATTCTCGATGTTGACGGCGTGCTCACCGACGGCAGTCTCTATTATGATAAACGGGGCGAGGCGATAAAGCGCTTTCACGTGCTGGATGGGCTCGGGATAAGGCGAATTATGGAAGCGGGCCTCACCGTTGCGGTCATATCGGGGAGGCGATCCAGGATTGCGCGAAAGAGGCTGAAGGAGCTGGGAATAGACCTTATCAGGGAGGCGGCGTATGATAAGGTTGCAGCTTTTCGGGATATCCGCGCGTGCTGCCCGGATATCCGAGATGAGGAGATAGCATATATCGGCGACGATGTCAATGACGTTGCTCTCATGAAAGAGGTTGCTGTTCCCATTGCGGTTGCCAATGCGATGGATGAGGTCAAGGGAGTTGCGCGGTATGTTACCCGGCTCTCCGGCGGCGAGGGAGCGGTGCGCGAGGTCTGCGATCTCATCCTCCGATCGAGGGGTTAAGAGGTGATGCGGAAAAAATATGTAAAGATAAGGGGATGTGTCATCCTTGCTGCCGTTGCAGCGCTGCTTCCCGGTTGCAGCCAGAAGACTCCCCTCGAGTCGGCGAGTTTCAGGCCGGATATGAGGATCAGTCATTTTACCTCGTATAACTATCATCACAGCACCCTCTCCTGGAAGCTCGAAGCTGCGGAATCGGCATACTATCTGGATGAGAACCGTTCGATTGCCGAATCGGTTCTCCTGCATTACTATACCAATAAGGCAGTGCGGGCGGTGATACAGGCTGACCGGGCGGTTATCAATACCCGGACAAAGGATATCGAGCTTATTGGCAATGTCGACGCGCTGTCTCCGTCGGGGAACAGACTCCTCACCGATCGAATTCGGTGGCATCATCTGGAGAAGTATCTCGATACCGATGAGCCGGTTAAAATTATCCGGAAGAATGGCGATGTCATCGAGGGGATCGGATTGCGAGCGAACTATGATCTCGAGGATTACGAGCTTAAGAGCGTCAGAGCGGTTACCAGGCAGTCGGATGAGATTCTTGAGAGGAAGAGGTAACACCATGCCTCGATCTGCTTATTATATTCTCTGCGGGATGCTGATCGCCGCTCCCTTTCAGCCGATCGCATCGGGGGCCGATGCGAAGAAGGAGAAGCGGCCGGTCGTCATCACCGGTGACAGAGTGCGGACGAAACTGATGGGCATCGAGAAGGGGATCAAGCGCTACCTGACGGTTATCACCGGACATCCCAGAATCACTTCAGGCTCCGTCATTATCAGGAGCGAGCAAATTATAATTACCGGCAAAGATGGGGAGCGCGCTGAGTGCCGCGGCAGGGTGCGGCTCATTGATCGGAAGAACCGGACCACTGTTCTATCCCGCACGGCGATCTTCCTCAGAGATGTCAACAGGATAGATCTCACCGGAGCGCCGCGCATTGTATCGAGGAGGGACGATAACTCGAAAGTCGATCTGAGGGCGAACCGGATAGAATATCATATCGATGATGAGATGACCCGTGCACATGGCAATGTACGGCTCAGCCACAAGGAGATGAGGGTCCGCTCGGGAAGCGCAACCTATTCGCGGGATGACGCCATCGTGAAGTTCATGGACAGTCCGGTTATCCGGAAGGAGCGGGATACCTTTCGGGCGGATCTGATTCGCTATGATGTGTCGAAGAGGATTGTGTATCTTGAGAACAATGTTGCGCTGACGACCTATTCCGAGGAGAAACATTCAGAGAAGGGCACCCGGTGGGTGCCGGCACATACCACTGGCGATGCCGGTGAATATCATGAAAAAGACCGGCGGATGATCATCCGTGGCAATGCCGTGGTCGAGCGGGAGGATGCGGTTTTCAGGGGGAGCGTTCTTGAGATATGGGGAGAGCACTCGGAATATGCCCGGGGCACCGATGTTCAGATTCACTATACCAGGGAGAATCTGGATGCCAGAGGTGAGCAATTCAGATATTACAAGAATCGGAATGTTGCCCTGTTGTGGGGTGATCCTGTTATCATCGTAAAGGGAAAGGATGATTCGGAGCGTGCACGGGTCTATGGCGATTTTATGGAATTCTATCAGGACTCTGATGAGCTCTTCATCAGCGGGAATGTCAGAGTTCATCGTCAAGCTGAAACGCTACAGGGATCGCTTGCTCGATACCTCAGAAGAAAAGATCTCATGTATATCTATGGAAATCCCACCGTTCAGCGGGGTTCGTCCCGGTTTATGGCGGATCGTATTCTCTTTAATACCAGGAGCCGTAATGCACGATTAATCGGCAATATTCGAGGATCAAATGTCCGGTAGAAGAGGGAACGCATATTATTTTCTGGAAGTGCGGTTTCATTCTCTATATATTGTAGTAAACTGCCCCGAAAAATGCAGCGGATGATGTGTCTCCTTTTCTCTGTTCGTCGCCGGGGTATGGCGTTTTAATTGGAAGAGGAGGTGTTTCTGCAACGAGCGGGAGCGCTCCTGAGATATATGGATGTACTCGCATTTCAGGGGGACAGTCCGGAGTATTTACCCTGGAATGCCGGAAAAACGGGGCTCAGCTTCGTTTTCGGGCTCTGGAAATCCGTCGAAGGATTCTGGAGTCGGCCCATGAGATTAATGGTGATGTGTGGATAGTGCTGGATGAGCAGTGAGAAGAGCAGGCTCAGATTGGATTCGCTGTTAAAGCGGTATCGCAGGCGGGCAGTGGTTAACAGGATTGCCTTCGAGATATCTCAGGGCGAGATTGTCGGTCTCCTCGGTCCGAATGGTGCGGGGAAAACCACCACCTTCTATATGATTGTCGGTTTGATAAAACCGGATGCCGGAAGAATTATCCTGGATAATCGGGATATCACCGAACTGCCGATGTTCAAGCGGGCCCGGCTGGGAGTGGGATACCTCCCGCAGGAATCTTCGATATTCCGCAAGCTTACCGTTGCCGAGAATCTCGAGATCATACTGGAGATGCATCATTCCGAGCGGGAGGAGATCGTTCGGCGGCGCGATGCGCTCCTCAGGGATCTGTCCATTGCTCATCTGGCAGATCAAAAGGCCTATACCCTTTCCGGTGGCGAGCGCAGGAGAACGGAAATTGCCCGATCGCTGATAACGAGTCCGGCCTTCATGTTGATGGATGAACCCTTCGCGGGTGTCGATCCGATTACTGTTTCTGATATACAGGAGATAATCTATTCGCTGAAACAGAGAAATATAGGCGTCCTGATCACCGATCACAACGTTCGCGAGACATTGAGCATTACCGATAGATCGTATATCATTCACGAGGGGGAGATATTGATGAGTGGCAGTGCCAATCAGCTCCTCCGGAGCAGGAAGACGCGTAAGATATTTTTAGGGGAGAAGTTCACCATGTAGTGGGCTTCTCATTATTTTTTAATTATAGTGCGTGAGGAACCGGCCCATGAAAATGCTTTTCTTACAGTCTGTCTGGACGTGAAGGGAGAGGGCATGAGACCTGTCTGTACAATGAAGAGGCGATCATGGTATCAATTAAACTAGGGCTGAAACAGTCCCAGAAGCTCGTCTTGACGCAATCGCTTCGACAGTCGATTGAGATGTTGCAGCTCTCCACGATAGAGCTGGCAGAGATGATATCCACTGAGATGCTCGAAAATCCGGTCCTCGAAGAGGAGGATTATACCAATCTGCCGTCACGGAATACCGAAGACAAGGATATTGCTTCACGCGTAAATCTTAAATTTACCGGCGATGACACCGTTCTGCAACGGAAGGAGGAGTTGAGAAGGAATTATGAGGATTCCAGCGACAGTGGATACTCGAGCGTTGTTGATGATGATGATCGGAAAAGGAAATATATCGAGAATTCCGTTCTCCAGGAGGAGACCTTAAAGGAGCACCTCCTCTGGCAGGCACGTCTGTTAGCGTCTTCCACAGAGGAGCTGCGCCTGCTCGAAAGTGTTATCACCGCAATAGATGATAACGGTTTGCTGGCGATGCCGGTTGAGGATCTTGCACGGCTCAACGAAGTGACCGCGGCCGATGTGGAGAAGACCATTGCCGCCGTCAGCATGCTCGATCCCATCGGGTGCGGGCACCCCACTGTTCAGCAGTGCCTTCTCGCTCAGGCGTCCTACTACTATGATGAGGATGATACCCTTAAAGCGATCCTGAAAGACCACTTCGAGGATCTCGAGGAGCTCCGGTATGAGAAGATCGGGAAAGCCCTCTCTCGCCCGATACCGGAGATTATCGAAAAGAGCAGGCTTATACAGAATCTCGATCCGTTTCCGGGTAGGCAGTACTCCACGAAAAAGGTAAA
>CAZZCF010000185.1:0-7977 GCA_964652955.1 uncultured Leptospirales bacterium | reverse complement strand
AATGAATTCGCAAATGAGTTATCTCATGTATGCTCATTACAGATGTGAATGAAGAGATCGAGCGTAACATACAGGAATATAATCAGTTCATTGCTACCCCTCTTTCTAGTGATCATCTCATCGATTCTACAGACAGCGGGAAGTTATTCTCAGGCTCAAGATAATAAAAATGCCTCATTCAACAGAACGTCGAACAGGCACAGATCAGTCTCTGCGGACAAGGCCTGTCTGAACCTCGAAACGTCCATTGCCATTGCCATGAACAACAATTTCGAGCTCAGGGCAATAAAGGCCCAGCGCGAGGTATACGATCTCACTATAATCGAGCGGCTGCGGGACTACTTCCCGACGCTCTCGCTTTCATACCTTCAGACCGAAGAGTCCGTGAAGAGAGATGCTGACACGCGGCAGCACAGGGTAAGCGCCGATGCGGAAATGGTTCTCTTTGACGGCGGGAAGCGAAGCCTCTCATACGATGTGGCAAAGCTCAGGGCAATTCTTGCCAGAAATGATTACCGCCTGGCTGTCAACACCCTTGTTACAGAGATTCGGAGCGCCTATTTCAACATCCTGCAGCTGCGCGATTCCATTGCGATACATGAAAAGACGCTCGAATACGGAAACATGCAGCTTCAATTCATAAGCAAAGAGCTGGAGCTGGGAGAGGCCACCAGGTTCGACCGAATGGAGATAGAGGCGAAGGTCAAGGAGGTGGAATTGAATCTTGAAAAGGCAAAGGACGATTATACCCTCGTCTTGAACCGTTTCAAGATCATGCTCAAAATCGACTGGCGGCAGGTTATCGAAGTCACCGGCGACATCGAGAAGGATTTCATCATACAGCCGATTGATGAAAGCTATAACATCGATATGCTCACCGCCCTTGCCGTTAAAAACCGGAAGGAGATTGAAAGCTCCAGAGTTGACCTGGCAATAAAGAAAAGAACGTACCTGATAAATAAACTCTACTACTTCCCGAAATTTTCCGTAGGGCTCAACTACTCGCTCTCGGATGACACGTTCATGCCACGGGAAAAGGGTTGGGGCATAAACTTTAAAGTTACCGCCGCTCTCTGGGGAAACACCGGCTCGTTGAGCTCCGGCTACAATGAAGACAATAACAAAAACAGCAGAACGCTTTCGAACAGCAGCTCCATAGCCATTCTGAATGATTTACCGTATAAGCGAAACATCGTCGAAAGCAAAATCGAGCTCAACAGATCCCGCGAAAAGCGGAAAGACACCGAACAGCAGATTTCAATCGAAGTAACCTCTGCCTATACCGCCCTGAAGAACTCGTGGACCATGATAGAAATCGCGAAAAAGCAGCTGGAGCTGTATGACGCGCAGCTAGTTATTGAACGGCTCAAGGCGAATATGGGTGAATCGAGGCGCTACGACCTCATGAAAAAGGAGATAGAGCGCGGAGAAGCGGCAATTGCGTACTTGCAATCGCTTGTCCGGTACCTGACCACCGCATCGACTCTTGAGACAGCGCTCGGCGTCGATGTAGGATTTTTAAAACTCTCAAAGATGAAATAGCGCTTACTCCGTGAAAGAAGATACTATCCGGGTATTTATTAATACACCCTGAGTCCAATCAAAGGAAGTGATAAAAATGGCTACCCTGCTCAGGAGGATAACATCCTCAGTAAAAAAGAATGAAAAAGTTAATACAATAATTGCAACGCTCGTCACACATAAGAAAAAGGCAGTCCTCATTCTTCTTCTTGCTGTTCTATCGATAACCTCATTAACAAGGTACTCCTGCGCCACGACGGATACAGAAGAGCCTGACCTCCTCGACATCGGCACGGATGAAAACCTGACTGAAAACGCCGGCATCGAGCTCTTAACCGTTGAGAAGAGTGACATTACGGACGAGATCGAGGTTATGGGACAGATAATCTTCTACGAGAAGATCAACATATCGTCAAAGGTAACCGGAAGATTGCAGAAATTATACGTTCGCGAAGGCAGTAAAGTAACGAGGGGGCAGCTCATCGCGGAGGTAGAACGCCTCCCCCTGCAGATACAGCTCAAGCAGCAGCTCGCGGAGCTGGATATAGCACAGAAAACCTTTGAGCTTACCAGATCAAAGTATGAAAACGCGCTCAGAGCAATCGAAATCAAGCTGAAAACCATTGAGAAGGCGAAGGCCGACCTGGAAGATAAGAAGGTCTCTTACCAGAACATGGACAGGATTCTCAAGAACAAGAGGATTCTCTTCAATGCAGGCGGTGTCAGCGAAAGCGATCTTGAATCGCTCAAGGCGCAGCACAAGACTTCGTATACCAGATACATGCTGGCACAATCTGACCTTGAAATCCAGAAAGTCGGATACCGGGACGAGGACATCATCGCCGAAGGGTATTCCGTGCCCAAATCAAAAAAGACGCGCATGGAGCTGATCAAGAAGATTAACACCAAGATTGAACGAGCCGAGCTTGAAGCAACCCGTTCGAAGATACATCAGGCCATGCAGAGCATAGAATCGACGAAAATCCTCATCCAGGAGACATACATACGCTCTCCCATTAACGGTGTTATCGCATCGAAGAACATGGAGGCGGGCGAGATGATAAAAGATGATTCGGTAATCGCCACGCTGGTGAATATTGACCGGATATTCATAGCCATGAACGTCAATGAGAAGGAGATAAAGAAGATACAGAGCGGCCAGTCAGTAATTTTCACGGTTGATGCCATCGGCAATGAAAATTTCAAGGGCAGCGTGGAGAGAATAACACCGGTGCTCGATCAGAAGACAAGGAGCATCGAAATAAAAGCCGTTATGGACAACCCGGGAAAACGTCTTTTACCCGGAATGTTTGCGAGAGCCCGCATACAGTGCGGCACACTGGAGGACAGAATAGCCGTGCCCCTGTCATCCCTGATTACAAGGGAGGATGATGCCGGTCTTCTCTACATCGTAAAGAAAGGCATATTATTCAAGCAAAAGGTGAAGCTGGGCGCGGAATTCAAGAATTGCGTTGAGATCGCCGAAGGCATTCAACCGGGAGATATCATTATTGCCCGGGGAGTCAACCTGGTGTATCCCGGCATGAAAATCGAGGAGGAGACAAAAAAGTAACCGCCCGATGCTCGAAACACTGGTTCGAAGAAAAGTGACCACATCGATGATTTTTATCGGCATCTGCCTCCTCGGAGTCATCTCTCTTGACAGGCTCCCGCTGCAACTCCTGCCCGACATCGAATTTCCGATGCTCACGGTGGTTACCGCCTACGAGAACGCGGCACCTTCGGAGATCGAGCAGCTGGTCACTCAGCACATAGAAGAAGCGGTCAGCTCCGTGAACGGCGTCGTGTCGGTCTATTCGGAATCCATCGAGGGGCTGAGCCTGGTCACCGCCCGCTTCGACTGGGACGTCAACATGGACATGGCACTGGTCGAAACCAAGGAGAAGGTTGACATCATCAAGGGACAGCTTCCCCAGGATACGGAGAAATCCATTGTGGTCAAGCTCGATCCCAGGGCTGATCCCATCATGATATATTCACTGGTAAACAAAACCGGCGATTTCAGGCGAATACGGAAGCGAATTGAAAAGGAGGTGGTCCCCTCCCTTGAACGCATCGACGGCGTCGCGACCGTGGATATAAGCGGCGGTTTCAGAAGACAGATAAACGTACACCTGGACAGCGCGAAAATATACTCCCATGCCCTGTCCCTCCGGGAGGTGATGGAGAACATCAACCTGGCAAACTACAATTTCCCGGCGGGGAGCATAGAAAAGGGAAACAGGGAGTATATCGTCCGGACCGTGGGTGAGTTCCAGGCTTTGAATGAAATCAACAGGGTGGTAGTGGGAAGGAACGAAAACGGCATACCGATCTATCTTGATGATATTGGCACCATAACTGACGGATACAAGGACAGGAAATGTATCATCCGCCTCAACGGCAACGAATCGGTTGGCCTTCTCATACGAAAGGAGCCCGGCAAGAATACCATAGAAACCTGCAATCAGGTTGAGGATCGGATAGCGTCCCTGAAAGATAAGTATTCCGGAGAGCTCCTCATACGCACGGTCTACGACCAGTCGAAATTTATCAGGAACTCCATAAGCAATGTTTTCAACTCGGCCATTATCGGCGGCATTATCGCCATTCTGGTGCTCTGGTTTTTTCTGAAAGAGGTACGCTCTCCGGTAATCATCGCCAGCTCCATACCGGTTTCCATTCTCGGCACCATCGCGCTAATGTATTTCAAGGGAGTCTCCATCAATACCATGTCGCTCGGTGGCCTCGCCCTCGGCGTGGGAATGATGGTGGACGCGGGCATCGTTGTACTGGAATCGATAAAAAGAAAGCGTGAAAGCGCTGATAGAAAAGACAAATCACCCGATCCGGTGCTTCGTATCGTCGCGGGAACAGAGGAGGTCAAAACCGCGGTTATCGCTTCCACACTCACGACCATTGTCGTGTTCCTCCCCATCGTTTTTCTGTCGGGCTTGAGCGGAGCGGTTTTCGGAGAGCTCGCCCTGACCATATCCTTCGCGCTTATCTGTTCACTGGTCTCCTCCCTTCTGCTGATGCCGATGCTCTCCACGGTCAGCGTTCCTCACGGAGGAATTTCCGGGAAACTGAAATCGCTACAGGAAAAGGCATTCCGCCTCTCCGATACCGTAATGGCAGGCTCTCTTCGAATATACAATCTCCTCATCAGGTACTCCCTTTCGAATAAACGTCCCGTCCTGATTATGGGAATCGCTGTTTGTATTTTCGGCACCGTGCTCTTCCTGGCTATCGACACTGAGCTGATGCCCCGGGTGGACCCGGGGGAATTTTCCATCGATATCGAAGCGCCGAAGGGCACGTCGCTGAAGGAAAGCTCAGCACTATCGATGAAGGTGGAGCAGTTCCTTTTAAAGAAATCTTACGTGCGGTACGTGTATTCGAAGATCGGATCCGACCCGGAAGAGAATATCGCCGAGAGGACATCGGGGAGACGTACCCATAACATTCTGCTCACGGTTATCTTAAAAGACGATCGCAGCGAGAACATAGGGGAAATCGTCGACTCGCTGAAAAGGGAAATCCGCTTCGGCGAGGAGATAACGGCCGAATACCGGATATGGGAGAACGTGGTTGCGGCTGTTTTCTCCAGAACCGAGAAGCCGCTCACCATCGAGATCTACGGCAGGGATAAGGAGTATCTCTCGTCTCTCGGGGAAACGATCAAGAAAAAGATATACAGAGTCGCGGGCGTATACAATATCTCGTCAATTCTCGATAAAGGGGATCCGGAGCTGAAGGTCGAGATGGACCGGAACAAGATGGCATCGCTGGGCGTGAGTATCGCCGATGTTGCCTCTACCATCAGGGCAGCCGTACACGGGGAGGCGGTTACCAGGCTCAGGGAGAAGGATGATGAGATTGACATCAGGGTGCGGCTTCGCGAGGAGGACAGGACGGAGAAGGATTCCCTGTATAGAATACTGGTGAAAACCGAAACGGGAGCGCCTGTCCCGATACAAAAATTCAGTATTATCAATGAGGGCTTCGGCGCCAGCAAGATCATCAGGAGTGAGCAGAGCAGAGTTAACCGGATTACCGCGGACATCCGCGGAAGCAGGGATGCCATATTCGGCGACGTCGAAGACAGTATTGATACCCTGAAAATACGCGAGGGCTACGAAGCAAAAATCGTGGGAGAAAAGGATGAGATAGCAAAGACATTCCGTGAAATGCGGTTCGCCCTCCTCCTCGCCGTTGTGCTGATATATATGCTGCTTGCAGCGCAGTTCCAGTCATTCAGGAATCCCCTGATAATCATGCTCAGCATACCGGTAACCGCCCTGGGCATATCCGGAGCGCTCTTCATCACCGGCAGGACGCTCAACATCAATTCCGGTATCGGCATCATCATGCTCGCCGGCGTGGTGGTGAATAACGCAATTGTGCTCTTTGACTATATCGATCGGGAGCGGTCTGCCGGTAAAAGAATCGAAGAGGCAATCATAAGCGCCGGAGAACGGCGGCTCAAACCTATACTCATGACAACGGCCACCACCATCTTCGCGCTCTTCCCCATCGCCCTGGGGATCGGCCAGGGAGTCGAGCTGCAGCAGCCGATGGCCATTGCGGTTATCGGCGGACTTACACTTTCTACCCTGCTGACTCTGGTGTTTATTCCCACGGTCTATGCCATGGTTCACAGGGAACTTGACGAGGTGAAAGCACCTGAACAGGGAAACATAAAGTGATCATTACAATCACCGGGGAACAGGGAACGCAGAGTTATAAGCATAAGGGGGCTTCTTAAAACTATTAATATGATGTCCCCGTGTTAAGGTTTTTTCGCACATCCCGTGCAGGCTGGCATGCGAGACGTCGTGCCGCTGTGGGGACAATGCATAAAACCGACATGTACCACTGGGCGAACAATGTAAATACCGGTTTCGGGAGGTGCCCATAGATCCATTTCCCAGCGTTCTCAACATTCAGCAGCGAGTTGTATTCTGAAATGATGAAATACTTTTTAGAAAACAGAATCACAGCATACATGCTCTTCGGCGGCCTGGCGCTCTTCGGGATCATTGGTCTTGGCAGGCTGCCGGTATCACTCATGCCACAGACCGGTTATCCGGGCATTTCAGTTATCATCGAGTACCCCGGCGTCGCACCGGAGAAGATCGAGACCCTCATAACCAGGCCGGTCGAGAAAATCATAAAAACCATCAGCGGCATCGAAACGATTGATTCCGTGTCAGAGGAAGGGAAATCAAGAATCAATATCAACTTCCAGATCAATACCGACATCAGGATCGCGGCGCTCAAGGTACGGGAGAAGATCGGGCTCATCCGGGGATGGTTCCCCCGGGAGGTGCAGGAACCGGTGATATTCCGGTACGATCCTTCTGACCGACCCGTACTTATTGCCTCAATGGAACGCAAAGGCGCATCCCCGGTCGAAATACGAGAGATTGCCGAAAGAAATATAAAACCGCTCCTCCAGAGAATAGAGGGAGTCTCGGAGATAAACATCGCAGGCGGCCTGCACCGGGAAATACACATCAATATCGACCGGGGCAGGTTCGAGGCCCGATCGCTTTCCTTTGAAGAGATCTTTCCGATTATTCAGGGGAGCAACACTGCCCTGCCGGGCGGCCTCCTCCCCTGCGGAAACAGGGAATACGTTGTGTACACCTCATGCCGGTACAGAAGCATATCGGAGATATCGGATACGGCAGTAGCTCTGACACAACAGGGTTCGCTCGTGAAGATCTATGACTTCGCAGAAGTCGTTCCGTCGTTTCGTGAACGAGAGGATATTGCCCGCCTGGACGGGAAGGAAAGGGTTACCATCTATGTGCAAAAGGCCGGTGATGCCAACACCCTGAGTGTATGCAGCGAAGCGGTAAAGCTGCTCAATTCACAGAAGAACTGTAAAACGAGAATCGTGTATAATCAGGGAACCTACATTACTGCTGCCATCGACAACGTCGTATCATCGTGCCTGTGGGGAATCGTTATCGTTATTCTAATACTCTATCTGTTCATCAAACGGTTCAACATTGTCCTCACCATCGGGCTCTCCATGCCGGTCTCGATCATTATCGTTTTTCTGTGCATGTATTTTTTGCAACTGAATCTCAATGTTATGAGCCTGAGCGGCCTTGCGCTCGGTATCGGTATGATTGTGGACAACGGTATTGTCATCACCGATTCGATATTCAGCGAAAAGGAGCTGAACAACCGGTCGATATGCAACGGCGTTTCGCATGTCAAGAACGCAATTATCTCCTCGACCTTCACGACCATTGTTGTGTTTCTGCCCGTTGTCTTCGGCACCGTCATCACGAGGAGACTGTATGGCGAGCTTGCCTTTACCGTATCCTCCGCACTCATTATCTCTCTGGCAGTGGCAGTCATACTGATACCGACCATCTTCTCCGCCATTGCCGAAAGAAAGGAAGGTCCCGCTGTTCATTTCGCATTGTACAAAAAAAT
>CAZZCF010000184.1:0-8097 GCA_964652955.1 uncultured Leptospirales bacterium | reverse complement strand
GGCGGATAATCATACTTCATCACAATGAGGTGCTCGATTATGCGAAATGGAATGCCGTAAAGCGATTCATTACCAAGGATCAGAAATTCCACTACCGCAATTCGGAACATGGCATCATCCTCTTCGTCGATCTCAAGGATGTTGATGAAAGTACCTATGTGCAGCGATTCAAGAAAAACACCGATTTGATAGCAGCAATGGTATCCCGGAGAAAAGATATAAATGTTGAAATTGCTCCCGATCTCATCACAACTGAAGATATTATTTCGGTTACCGATCCCGAGCTTCTCCTCGATGAATATATACGGCAGAGCAGCCGGCTGATTATTATCGGTGAAAATCTTACGCCGACCTATAAAAGAGCCCTCAATGAAATAATTCAGCATGACCGGTATGTCCGTCTCATGGTGGTTCCCTCCATCGATCCGAGGGATATTGAACACTTTCTGTTTCAGACCAGGCTCGTCTATAATGCAAACCGGTGGAGCGAGTAAGTTATGGGTGCCTCTCAAAACCGGTATGTACATTGATGCACAGGCTGTAAATACTATTTTTATCAGGCGTTGTGCACACAGCGACACGACGTCGCGTATGTCAGGGTGCACAGGATGCGCAAAACAACGCTGGCCAAGGGGGACATCATAGTAACAGTTTTTAGAAGTCCCCTTATTCTGGAGGGATGGTGATCAGGAGAAAGCCGCAAAAACCGATGTCAAGGTATTTCAAACCGTTCGAAATTGATATGGTTACCGGCGAATCCTACGAAGATATTAGCGAAAGCTTCGGCTATTTTACCTATAGCGGAAAAGGAGAGGTGCGATTTCTCAACAGGTATTCAACCCTTGCCATTATGGATATCATGAAAAGGATCGGCCTCATTGATCATCTGCGAAGCATCGGCTTTTCCCGGCTTATCCCCGTTCTCGAAAAAGATGAAGCACTGGTTCACTATCTGAAAATATATCACGAAGAGATCTTACCGGATAATCTCCTCATCGATCTCCGTCTTTCGGAAAGGAGGTTTATTCCGGACGAAACCTTCTTTGAAGAGGGGAAAATTCTGAGCACCCTTGACATGATTGTCATTGAATGGCTTACCCTTCAGAACCCATTCGTACCCTTCGATGCCGATAAACCGCAGCTCCCGGGCCAGAAAACACCGGGCCTCGGTGCATTACAGTATATGATGGATATGATGTATGCTGTCGGAAAAGATATTATTCGGGACGGTTTTCTTGATATACCCGAGCACATTCACGGTGCAATAATGTATTCGACGAAATTTATTTTTTTTAATCCCCTTCACGAAGCGATGGTTCGGGCAATTGTCCGGGATCTCAGCGATTATTCACTCATTGATATATCATGGGGTATTCTGACAGGAGCAATTATCGATGATGCCACCGGTAAGTCGATTGAATATGTTCCTTCTGAGCAGATATTCGCCCTTTCGAGTCGGTTGCAGGATTATTTCAACTCGAAAAAATATCGGAAACGGTTTCAGGAAAGCTTTAAAAAGATGCGGTTGATGCTTGATTCAAAACAGATGCATGAGAAGAGGACTGAAATACTAAAATCAGGTACTATCTTCGAAATCTGATTCCGCTATCTTTAATCTGAGGAGCGTATTCAAGGTTGTAATATCGGTTTGCAGCTCACGATATTTGCTCTCCATAACACTGATTGATTTATCCCGATCCTGAACGACTTCTTTCATCAGTTTTTGGAGGTGATGAATAGTTTCAGCGTATTCCCGACAGGGGAGGGTGTCGGTTCTGATGAGATGGTGATGCAGTTGTGATGATGAGATGCCGGCAATCTCACAGAGTTTCCCTTTCAGGGATGATATTTCACAGTCCAGGAGATCAATCTCCTGAAAGAGATAATCATCTTCCTTGAGGGCCGATAACAATTGGTCGATCGATTCCGAGCGAATCAGATGTCGCTTTTCAACTTCTCGGTTGTGGATATTCTGCAGAAGTGAGATTTTATTTTTCAGTTTGTCGGTAAGTGCAATGAGAATCTGTTGAACATCATCCCTCAATGCTGAAGCTGCCTTTTTCGTTTAGATTTACCTTCTCCGGTCGATACTCCCTGGATGCAATTTTATTCCACGCATCACGCAATTCTTTTAAATGGCCTACCACTTCGTCTATTATAGCCGTATCCTTCTGAATATTGGCTTCGAGGAGCCTCTTCTTAAAATAGATATAGAGATTGAAGAGGCTGTTGGATATCTCCCCGCCATCTTTTGTGTTGAGCGAGAGGAGTAATTCGGTTATAATATCCTGCGCTTTGAGGATATTGCTGTTAACGATATCGTATGTTTTGGGATTCATGTTCTCATGAGCGATATTGAGAAACTTAATTGCCCCATCGTACAGCATCACTATAAGCTTTCCCTGATTTGCGGTATTTATTTCTGTCTGCTTATACTGATCATAGGGGTTTTTTTTAGGTATGGCCATTAACATCCTCCCGATTTAGAAAGACAATCTAATAACTCTATTAATTATCGTTCAAAAATGGCAATATCTTAATTAGATTTTACCCGATATACTGACCTTCAAATGCTTCCTGCTTCCCTGAACAGGGGAAAGTGGGTAAAAGAGATGCAAAACAGATGGAAAAGGGTATACTCATGAGTTTTTTGCCAGGACCTGGGAAATTCTCCTGAGAATTTCCTCATATTTTTCGTGTGTTTTTCTGACAATTTCATCGGGGAGGGGAGGTGGCGGAGAATTTTTATCCCAGGAAGTCGTTTCCAGATAATCCCTGATAAACTGTTTATCGAAGCTGACAGGGGATTCCCCGATTTTATATTTTTTCTCATCCCAGAATCTCGAACTATCGGGAGTCAAGACCTCATCGATGAGTATGATTTCATTTCCGAGAAATCCGAATTCCAGCTTGGTATCAGCAAGAATAATGCCGGCTTTCTCAAGTTTATGACGAGCAAATTCATAAATCTGCAATGTTATTTCTCCCAGTCGCTCGGCCACATAGCCATCGATTTTTTTTGCCATTTCGGCAAGCGTTATGTTGATATCATGACCGCTTTTCGCCTTCGTCGCTGGCGTGAAAAGGGGCGCCGGTAACTTCTCGGCCATCTGAAGCCCTTCGGGAAGCCGAATACCACAGATGTGACCGTTTTCAACATAATCATTCCAGCCGCTGCCGATGAGATAACCGCGACCAACGCATTCGAAATTGATCCTTTCTGCTCGTTTTACAATAACCGATCGATCCTTGATCTGTTCGGGGAATGCGGAGTATGGCTTGGGAAAATTGGCAAAATTTGTCTCAACGATGTGATTCTTTACGAATTTGATGTTGGTAAACCACATATTTGAGATCTTGTTGAGAATAATGCCTTTCCCGGGGATTCCGTTGGGAAATACATGATCGAAAGCGGATACCCTATCCGTTGACACTATCAAGAGATGTTCTTTATCTACCTTATAAATATCACGGACTTTCCCACTGAAGAGCTTCCTGACGCCGGGTATCTTCGTTTTTATGACCGCATCCATCTCTTTATCCTTTCCTGGAAGCAAAGACGCTCATCTCCCACGTGCATAGAGTGTTTCACCGGGATATAATATTTTTTACTCAGCGAGCTCATTTCAATTTACTCAGCAGAATTTCGTTTACCATCTGTGGATTTGCCTTGCCCCGGGATTCTCTCATAACCTGACCCACGAGATACTTCAACGCTTTTTCTTTGCCGCTCTTATAATCCGCAACCGATTGTGGATTATTTTTGATAATCGTATCAATCAGAGTTTCAATCTCAGAGGAGTCGGTCACCTGCTGCAACCCCTCACGTTCGATTATTTCCTCCGGATCGGATCCTCTTTCAACCATTTCAGAAAAAACCGTTTTTGCTATCTTCCCGCTAATCGTACGGTTCTCTATCAGCTTCAGGAGACGTGCAAGTTGTTCAGGGCTTACCTTGAATGATTGCATCTCTTCGGTATCCTCGACCCGTGCAAGCAGCTCACTCATTATCCAGTTGGAGACTTTCTTGGGATTTAATCCCGGCTTGGCAACCTCCTCAAAATAGTCAGCGAGTTGTTTCGTCGATGTCAGTATCTCCGCGTCATATTCGGGGAGCGCATACTGATCAATAAATCTCGTCTTTTTCTCTTTGGGAAGCTCAGGCAGCGTTGAGCGAATCTCTTCGATGTAATCATCGGAGACGATTATTGGTGGCAGATCCGGTTCGGGGAAATATCGATAATCGTGTGCTTCTTCCTTGGATCTCATTCCAAAGGTTATATTTTTATCGGCATCCCACAGTCTCGTTTCCTGGAGAATCTTTTCACCTTCATCGAGCAATTGCTCCTGACGGCTCATTTCGTATTCCAGTGCCATTTTTACCGCCTTGAAGGAGTTGAGATTCTTAATCTCAACTTTTTCTCCCAGCTTTATGCTCCCTTTTTCGCGAAGTGAGATATTCACGTCACACCTGAGGCTTCCCTCCTCCATATTGCAGTCAGAGACCTCGATATACCTCATGATGGATTTGAGATTCTGAAGATACTGATGCGCTTCGTCCGGTGTTGAGATATCCGGTTCAGAAACAATCTCAATAAGCGGGACTCCTGTCCTGTTGAAATCAACAAAAGATATCTCTTTCCCGGGGATATCGGGGTGCACATTTTTCCCTGCATCCTCTTCGAGATGCAATCGATTGATACCGATCCGCTTCTTTCCGGTCTCTGTTCTTATCTCAAGAAACCCTTCCGTGCATATCGGCTTATCGTATTGCGAGATCTGATATGATTTGGGGAGATCGGGATAGAAATAATTTTTGCGGTCAAATTTACTATAGCCTGAAACGTAACAGTGCAACGCAAGACCCGCCAGGATCGCTTTCCGTAATGCTTCCTTATTCAGTACCGGCAGGACTCCGGGCAATCCCAGACAGACCGGACATGTCTGAGAATTGGGAGCGGAGCCAAACTGTGTGGAACAGCCGCAGAATATCTTGGAACGGGTATTCAGTTGAACGTGAACTTCCAGACCGATAACAGTTTCAAATGCCATGAGTACCCCTTAAATACAGTTGACAGCATCGGAAAAACGCATGATATGTTCTATCTGCAACAGCATGATTGCATCGAAACATTTCCGATGAAGCCTTTTCGCCCTTTTGCCATTGTAGCAATTTTGATGCTTTA
Source organism: uncultured Leptospirales bacterium (assembly GCA_964652955.1). Classification (GTDB taxonomy): domain Bacteria; phylum Spirochaetota; class UBA4802; order UBA4802; family JAKQUI01; genus CAZZCF01. The sequence goes on along the minus strand of CAZZCF010000184.1, from coordinate 2,911 downwards.
CAGTATCGTCTCGGGAAAAGGAATAAGTATTGAAATAATAGATGATTTTGAAATAATACCACTATGTGCATACTGCTCACAAAGAGACCAGCATCTTTGTGGGGATCCGAATGATATTACTATCCGGCAAATATTTTTTGTCAAGAAAAATGGACTATCAGAATCGTGAATAAACAGAGGGATAAACTCCGGATTGACAAACCGGGTGCACTGCACATACCGACGAATCGTGACTTTGAGGTAAACGAGCCGGTCAAATTGTAAAAAAGTATTTTTCTGAACGTTATCGGAAGAGAGAAAGGGAGATCCGCTCTTGATGACTTTTGACAGGGAACCGTGCGCTTTCGGGAGAGTGCTCATACCGTGAAGAGATATGGCAGAAAACAGATGCTGCACATCGGCGGAGTGATGTGTATAACCGTACTTATCTTTGCACTGGGTTATCAGCTCGGCAGCATACTGGGCGGTGCAATGATCAAAAAGATGCTCCTTCACCAACAGAGATACTTCTTCATTTATCCTCCCGCGCAGGCGTACCTCACGCTCTATAACCGGTTAAATGGGAAAGACGAGCTGGTGCGGCTCTCAGGGTACTATGCTCTTCTCGATCACAGGAAAATCGATACTGCTTTTCTCTTCGAGCGATATAAGAGGGAGCATACGTTGTTCATCAAGAGAACTATTATCTGGGTGTTGGGTTTTTCTAACAGGCACCGCGAGGTTATTCGCTTTTTTACAACCATTTACGAAGATGCCCCGCTGGAGATACAGGATGAGATACTGCGTTCAGTCAGACGATTGGACAGCAAGCAGATCCATCGATTTACCCCGAAAAAGTAATACCCGAACGGAATGAAGATGCAGCCCCTGTCGCGGGGTAAACGCAAAACACGTGTATGCGGGATAACGACTATATTACATATAATAAAAAACATTGACAAACAGGTGAAAATAGTTTATTAATTTCCGGGAAGATTATCATTGTGATTCCTTCCCGTTTTGAAGATGATAAGCATTCTACCATTCATCTTTATGCGGGGCTTATAATAATAGATAGTGTGGACCTGAGCGCTCTGATGAAAATCATCAGTGTCATTCCTTTGCAGGAGTATAATCGATGAGTGGACGTGAATACATAGAGGAAATTTGCATTAATGCAGAAAAAGCATCAAAAGTGATTGCTCACCTTTCGACGAACGATCGGAATAATCTCCTGAAAAATATTGCGGATAAGCTTCTGGAGAGGACAGGCGAAATCGTCGAGGAAAACAGTAAAGACCTCGTTGCCGCGCGAGCTGTCGGTGTCACTGACGCCTTCTACGACAGGCTGCTTCTCACCCCCGAGAGACTGGAAGGAATGGCACAGTCGATTGTTGAGATTGCTTCACTTGATGATCCTATTGGCCGCATCGAGAATCTCAGGGTTCGCCCCTCGGGTATCAGGGTAGGGCAGATGAGAGTGCCCATAGGGGTGATAGCCGTCATATATGAGTCAAGGCCGAATGTCACGACTGATATAGCGGCACTGTGCCTGAAGTCGGGGAATGTGGCAATTCTGCGGGGTGGCAGTGAGTCGATCAATTCCAATAGCGCTCTCCATCGGGTTATTCGGGAAGTGCTGGTAGAGGCGGGGTACCCGGCTGCAGCGGTTAATCTCATAACGGATACTGACAGGGAGCTGGTTTCGATACTCTTGAAGATGAAACAGTATATCGATATCGTCATACCCCGCGGCGGGGAAAGCCTTATCAAACGGGTTACCGAAGAATCAACTATCCCGGTGATAAAACATGATAAGGGTGTTTGCCATATCTTTCTTGACCGGAGTGCAGATGAGAAGATGGCAATTGCTATTGCGATAAACGCCAAGATTCAAAGACCGGGTGTTTGCAATGCGATGGAAACCCTTCTCATTGATAAGGATTTTCCGCATACAGTATCTGTCCTGAACGCCCTGCTCGGCGCAGGGGTAGAGCTGAGAGGATGCTCCCGTACGGTAGCGCTGTTGCCCGATACAATTAAAGAGGCAGATGAGGATGACTGGTATGCGGAGTATCTTGATCTTATTCTCTCCGTTAAAATTGTGGATTCAATCGAAGAGGCGATCGAGCACATTGACAGGTACGGTTCCGGTCATTCCGAGGCTATTATAACGGGGGATTATTCCCATGCCGAAAAGTTCCTTGAAGCGGTCGATTCATCAGCTGTGTTCGTCAACGCTTCGACGCGGTTTCATGATGGCGGTGAATTCGGACTTGGCGCAGAGGTCGGTATTTCAACACAGAAATTGCATGCTCGTGGCACCATGGGTATCGAAGGATTAACCTGTCTGAAATTTGTTGTATATGGCAACGGTCAGGTGAGAAGTTGAAAATAGGTATTTTCGGAGGAACATTCAACCCCATTCATTACGGGCATCTCATCAATGCTCAACTCCTGTTAGAGGATTTCTCTCTCGACAGAATACTGTTCGTCCCATCGAAGGAGCCGGTACACAAGGAAATTGGAGAAACTATATCGGGCGAAGATAGATACTGTATGATTCAGTATGCCATCGAGGGGAATAGCGGATTTGAAGTTTCACGAATTGAGCTGGATAGAGAGGATCCTTCGTATACTATTATTACTGTTAGATATCTGCAGCAAAACTCACCTGATGATGCATTTTATCTGATAATTGGCATGGATTCATTCAACGACTTTCACACATGGAAGGAATACCGTGCAATTCTCAAAAGGGTTCCTCTTATCGTTATCGAGCGCCCCTCCCATCAGCTAAAAAATAAGAGCATTATTGACGATGCTGATGAAATATACTTTTCAAATAATCCACTTATTGATATCAGTTCCTCGAGAATACGTGATTATGTAAAACAGGGACGGTCAATTCAATACCTTGTCCCGCCGAAGG
>CAZZCF010000183.1:0-8133 GCA_964652955.1 uncultured Leptospirales bacterium | reverse complement strand
CCTTGCATCCTAACACAAAAATTTATTTTTTGCGCTAGGAATTACCGAGTACCTACTAAATTCAGTTGATTTTATGAAAATTAAATAATAAATTATTAATCTGTGTTAATGCGACTGTTTGTTAACAAAGTATCATGTTATAATAGTCTTAAACTGATTAAATACTGTAATACAAATAGCAGGGCATTTCGATATCCTCAGCGAGCAGGCGGTCAGGATGACCGCCGGAGCCGCTAGCACAGGATGTGGTATTTGCGGCGGGGCGAGCGAGGATATCGAAATGCCCCCGCATGTGCTAGTAATTACCTTAGATTTAACACCTTTTTTATTTCAATCATTGCATAATTATTACAGTGCCCATAACCCCTCACTCGATCTTGTCAACCTGTATCCCGTACTGCTTAATCTTCCGGTGCAGATTGGTCCGCTCGATACCCAGTTGCTTCGCGGTGAGGGTGATATTGCCGCTGTTCTTTCTCAACGCGTGAACGATATACTCCTTCTCGAATCCTTCCCGTGCGCGCTTCAACGAAGAGATGCTTTTGAAGATCCCATCATCATAATCGTAGGATTCAAGGTGCTTCTTAATATCATCCTCTTCGATCAGCCCGCGAGGAATCATTATCATCAGGCGCTCTATTATGTTCTTCAATTCCCTGACATTTCCCGGCCATGCATACTGCATTAAAAAATCCATTCCGGACTCATCAACCTGCTTCATCCCCAGGCCGTGTTCCTTTGCAAACTTCTCGATAAAGTACTCCGTCAGCAGCGGTATATCCTCTGTACGCTCGGAGAGCCGGGGAACGTAAATCGGAATGACATTCAAACGGTAGTAAAGGTCTTCGCGAAATCTTCCCTCATCGATCGCCTGCTTGACATCGATATTGGTCGCCGATATCACGCGCACATCAACCTCAATCGTCTCATTCCCCCCCACCCGCTCAAACTGCTGCTCCTGAAGAACGCGCAACACCTTCGCCTGCGTGCTGGCACTCATATCGCATACCTCGTCGAGGAAAACCGTTCCGCTGTTGGAGAGCTCGAATTTCCCGAGCCGCCTGCTCACCGCCCCGGTAAAAGCGCCCCTTTCATGGCCGAAGAGCTCGCTCTCAATCAGCTCATTGGGAATAGCCGCACAATTCACCTTGACGAAGGGTTTAGCCGATCGCAGCGACTTCCGATAGATCGCTTTGGCAACCAGCTCCTTTCCGGTGCCATTGTCCCCGGTGATAAACACACGCGCATTGGTGGCTGCCGCTTTGTCAATGATTTCCCGCACCTCACGAATCCCCGGCGATGCTCCAATCATCTCATCCTCTGAGAGCGAACCCCGCAGGAGGCTGATATTCTCCCGCTTTAAACGCACATGCTCGAGAGCATTGTTCAGCGAGGTTATCACCCGTTCCATTGAAGGAGGCTTTTCGAGGAAATCGAATGCTCCCAGCTTGGTCGCCTTTACGGCAATATCTATGGAACCGTGTCCCGAAATCATGATCACGGCAATATCGGGATAGAGCTGCTTGGTCTTCTCCAGCACCTCTATCCCGTCAATATCGGGAAGCCAGATATCGAGTAAAATAAGATCAACATCGTTCTTCCGCAAAAAATCGAGCGCTTCTGCTCCCGTTTTGCTGGGATAGACAATGTGATCCTCGTCCTGCAGGATAGCGCTGATTGTTTTAATGATGTTGCTCTCGTCGTCAACTATGAGAATCTTCGCCATGGGAGGGCACCTCTCTCTCTATAATAGGCAGCTCAATGACAAACTCCGATCCGACGCCGGGAACCGAATGACAGTAAATTCTGCCCTGATGCTCGAGTATGATCTTTTCCACGATGGTAAGCCCCAGGCCGGTGCCCTTCTCCTTGGTCGAGAAGGTCGGTTCAAATATCTTTTCCAGTTCTTCACCGGCAATGCCGACCCCATCATCCTGAATCGTTATCCGAACAACGCTCCCCTCATCCTCCACGAGCCGTGATGTCACATGCACAGTGCCACTCATTCCTATTGCATCAATGGCATTCTGTATCAGATTCGTCATCGCCTGTCGCAAAAGGGCCCTGTCAAAGGAGAGGGGGGGAAGCATGTGATCGAGATCGAGCTGAAAGCTCACCCCCTCGTGTCCACGAAAGAAATCGACACACGTCTCGATAACCGGATTAATGTGCTGCAATTCCGGGCGCATCTCGGGAAGGCGGGCAAAGCGGGAGAACTCATTGAGCATTCTCGTCAGAACGGTAACCTCTTCAATGATGGTCTCGGTACCTGATCGTACAATTCCTTCAATCTCGGGATGTGCCTCCTCAAACCGCCTGCGAATTCGCTCCGCCGAGAGCCGTATCGGCGTGAGGGGATTCTTGATCTCATGAACGAGCTTCTTTGCCATCTCCCGCCATGCCTCAAGCTTCTGCGTCTCATACAGAATCCGCCTGCTCTCGTTGAGCTGTATCACCATCCGATTGAAGGATTGAAAGAGGAGCGACATCTCGTCGGGAGAATCGCGCTCCAGCTGTACGCTAAAATCACCCGAGGCGACCCTCCTCGCGGCGGCGGCGAGATCGAAAACCGGCTGCGTTATGCTTTTCGACAGGATAATGCTCACCCCGATGGAGAGGAGAATAATGAGAATCGCGAGGAGGAGGAGGAAGATGCCCACGCCGGTCTGAAAATACGGTTTCAGGAATTCCATCTGTTTATATCTTCTCAGTGCATCCTCGTACAGCGTTACCCGGGTAAATACCTTCGCCGGTATCGTCCGGTACAGAGCGATGAGATAGCCGCGAATCGGCAGGCACCCCAGGAGAATCGAATTCCCCTGAACGGACAGATTATGCACCCGTGTCGAGCCGAGGTTCTGTGCCCGCAGAAAGTCAATCAGGGACTTCTCCAGATCGCTCTCCCGATCCGCGCCATCCATGCGGAGGAGTGAATTCGATACAATATCTTTCCTCAACACCCTGAAGAAGAGCATACGATACCCCTTGAGGAGCAGCATCTCGGTGATTACTTCCCTGCTCTGCGGCGACCTCAGGCGGAGGGTGTTCCTCTTCACCAGATAATCGAGTGACCGCAGCTCCTGTTGAACCTCGGTATGTATCTGCGATACCGATTCCTTTGACATCGATATCGATTCTTCGAGCGAGAAGGAGGTTTTCTCGCTGATAAGCTCAGCAATTGTATTATTGATGATATTATTGGATATCAAGATGATCGGGAGTGATGGCAGAACCGCAACGAATACGAAAGCGATTGCTATTTTCAACCGTATGCTGGAACCGGCTTCAGGTGAAGAGGTATAGAGCTTTCTCCTGAATGAGGTCACTATAAAATATACCGCGGCGATGACCGGTATCGTCATCATGTAATAGAGGAAAAAGCTCTTTCCGGTTTCGATCGTCGTGTCGGATTTCGGGAAGAGGCCGATGATCAAAATCGCCGCGAAGAGAAAGATCCCTATCAGAAAAATAATGTCCTGAAACCGGGTCCGGTATTCCCGTTTCATGATGAGTTTCTCGAGCAGTGACATGTTCACCTATTTGATAATAGACTATCAGAGCACCCCGTCCTCACTTCATGGTAAGCGGGGGGCCCATCTCCCATCCCGTATCGAAATCCCAGATGCCGATTACATACTTGAATACGTAATTCATGGGGAAATAGAGATGCACCGATTTCAGCTCAGCCCGCACCTGCAATTTATAGTCCCTGTTCATAAGTCGGGATACCTTCCCCAGCCTGATATTCTTCACCGAAAAGAGGAGATCGAACAGAGCATTCTCGCTATAGCAGAGTGTATCTTTTTGCACCTCTCTGACAAGAAAAGCCTTATTCCAGTAATCGTATTTAACTGAACGTTTGATATTCACTCTGAGAACCGTTCTGCTCCCCAGAAAACCGAAGGAGGAACCTTCCACGACTTCTATAGTATAATAGACCTTTCCTTCGAGTCCCCTTTTGATCGCCTCAATTATATCTTTTCTCTCATAGGAGACAACAGAAAAACTCGCAAAGACATCACCCTCCTTAATGCTCAATCGGTGAAACATTATATCGGCAGCATGAGCGAGGGCGGTCAAAAGAAGGAATGCAAGCGTCAGATATGCACCTATGTTTCTCTTTCTACTCATCAATACGACCACATAAGAACTTCAGGAATTTTCACCGCACCTTTCAGAAAGATCTGCTCAAGCCAACCAGTATTCGATTGTCATCGACATCCAGGGACAGGCGAACCTGGCTCCTGTGCTTCCAGTAGGGGAAAAATATCTCCCGGTTGTACTTCTCAGCGGAATCAACCGCGTTGACAACACAGAGAACCTTAACCAGAAGCATAGAAAATATATATCCGATGATAATTCCCTTATCCTTCGCTTCTACATCCTGCCATTTAACGATTTCATCATCGTCCGAGGTGTACTTGTCCGAATAGTAGAATATCATCCACACGAGCACCCCCTTCTGAACGATGTCCGCCAACAGGAAAAGAGACCCGTAGGTGTATTCCTGTGTATAGAATTGTCCCAGTCCCGACCAGGACCAGGAGAGCAATCCTGCCACGAAGGGATCCTTTCTCTCGGGTTCTTCCACATAGAAGCTCTCGGTGATTTCTTCCGTTTGGTCCGGCGATGGAACCTCCTTCCCGAACAGCGGCTGCATCGTAACACAGAGGGACAGAAAGATGAGGAGAAGAAGAGCGGACGCGCCCTGCCGGTTTCGGGTGATCCTTTTAAAAATACGTTTCGAGTCCAATATAAAAGCTCCTTTTATCGTCGCAGCCAATTTTAAGCGTGGGGTACTTCTTTCTGAGCTCCAATCTCTTCCTCTCCAGCTCAACATTATAGCTCCTGGCCGAATAAACCGCATCAGCAACATTGAAGAGGTGAATAACGAGAACGAGCGACATTATCCCGATAAACACATTTCTTCGTGAGGTTTCCACAACACCGAGATCGGTTCTCTTCGCATCAACATTTACCTTGAAGCCGGATCCCTCACCGGCAGCAAAGTCAAAATCGAGAAAGTAGAATATTGCCCCGATGGTAAGCGAATACTCGGTCACCAGGAAGAACGTTCCCTTAAAAATCTCACCGGAATAAAACTGACCCAAACCCGGCATATACCAGGAGAGCATTCCCGCAAAGATCGGATCCCGCTTCTTCTCAAAGAACGCCTGATCGTATTCGAGCTTCTCAAGGAAATCCTCCCGCTCCACACGAGGCCCGGGATAGGAGGGGCTTTGCAGACAGAGGAGAATAACAATTGATGCCGAACCGATTCTCAGCAGCGTGCGAAGATGAAAGTTCTTCATAGGAATCCACCGTTCAGAAGAAAAGTTTTTCCTGCAATAGTGAGGAGGAGATATTCCCCTGCATGCTGTTTCAGGTTTTCTCTATACGATGCTTTTTCAGAGAATAGAACACATAAACCGGTTTATCCGTTCTCATCCTTGAAATCATTCTCAACGAGCATGGCAAGCACATTCACCGCTTCCTGCTCCCTCTCGCCGTCGGCCTTGATAATGAGCTTTGAGCCCGAGGTTATTGCGAGGCCGAGGACAGACATGATTGATTTCCCGTTTGCCTGGATCCCACCTTTTACCAGAAATATCTCGCAGGGAAATTTCATCGCTTCTTTTACGAAGGTCATTGCCGGACGCGCGTGAATACCGACATCGCTTGTAACAGAGACTTCCCGCTCAGTCATCACTTTCCTTTTTTTCGATTTCATTTTTTTTCGATTTCAACCAGTCCTGTATTTTCCGATCAAGCTCCTTTGCGGAAAACACGCCCATCTTCTTCAATCGGAGATTAAGTGCAGCAGTTTCAATGATTACCGGAATATTCCGACCGGGGCGCACGGGAATAGTGATAAACGGAATCTCAAGATCGAGAATGGTATAGGTCTGTTCATCGATGCCGAGGCGGTCATACTCCTTTTCGCTTTTCCACTCTTCCAGCTCGGCAACGAGCTCGACCCGCTTTCTGTTTCTCACCGAACGAATGCCAAAAACATCTCGAACATTGATAATGCCCAGCCCCCGTATTTCCATGTGATGTTTGATGATTTCCGAGCCGCTGCCCTGGAGATAGCGCTCATCAATTCTCCGTATCTCGACAATATCATCGGCGATGAGAAGATGTCCCCGCTCAATGAGCTCAAGGGCACACTCACTTTTCCCGACGCCGCTCTTCCCGATGATCAGCACCCCGATGCCAAAAGCCGATACGAGGGTTCCGTGCACGGTTATCTTTGGGGAGTGCGCATCCTCGATGATATGCGTGAGCAGGCTGATAAACTTGGTGGTCCGATGATCGGTGACAAGCGTTGGCACCTTGTTCCTGTCAGCATACGTTCTGAAGATATCATCGGGGTGCTTCGAATGAGTGAAGATACAGCAGAGCACATCGTAGGAGAAAAATTTCTCAAATATCTCCCCCTTCCGCTCATCTGGGAGAGTCTCCAGAAATGCCGTCTCGCCGAGCCCGAAGATCTGAATTCGCTCATACGCAAAAAAGTCAAAAAAACCTGCAAGGGTTAGCCCGGGGCGATTAATATCACCAACCGGTATCTCCTTGTCGAGACCTTCCTTCCCGGCGACGAGATGGAGTTGCAGATCGCTTTTCCCCGTTTTGCCGAGGAGATCATGTATGTAGATAGCATCCCGTTGCATCGTCCGCTGTATCACCCGTTCTTACAGGGGTGGAACCATAACCGCAAACCCGTCTCCATCACGATAGAGCACGTTCAGGTACTTCGACTCGGTATTGAAGAAGGGGACGAAGCTGCTCTTCAACTCGGCAATGAGCTTCAGCGCCTCACCGAGGGTCATGTAATGAACCTCGGCATTCCCGCACTTCTTGAGCTTAATTTTCGGTTTGGTGGGAGAATCCTTAACAATCTTAATGTCATATACCAGAAAGCAGCCCGGATGAAAGCTGTTCCGCTTTAATACTTTATCGGGTATCTCTATCATCTTCAGCCCCTCCTCGGCGCGGTAGATGATAGCATAGTTGCGATTGAGATAATCGGTGTCACTCTTAATGGTAAAGACCCCCCTTTTGAAGAGCATAAAATCGGCATCGTCAACACGCATCTGAAGGAATGCCTCGACGATATCGAACGGCTTATTGCTCACCTGCTTCAGGGCAACCCGGATCATCTCATCACCGACATCCTCAGGGTTCTCCAGGGTGCTCAGTGACGGCGCTTTATGGTCGGAGTGTTTCTCCTTGTGCTTGATGATCTGCTTTTCTATCTTGTCATAGAGCAGATCTATCGATGAATACATATCACCCGCCTTCTCAATCGCGTGAAACTGCACCCCGTCCCCGTTGACGACTATCTCGGCAACGTGATCGACCCGCTCAATGAACAATATAACGCGAGCATCAATCAACTGATGGAAGTATTTCTCAAGCTTCTTGATTTTCTTTTCAGCATATTCCCGCAGGCTCGGCGTAATCTCCATATGCCGTCCGGTAATCGCAAGATTCATATTATTTTCTCTCCTTAATCATGTTCAATTTTTTCCGTTTTGTGGAAGCGGGTATGCTCATTACTCCCCGATACTTTGCAATCGTTCTCCGTGCAATGACTACTCCCGCTTTTTCGAGACGCTTCAGTATCTCACCGTCACTCAACGGTTTCCGGGGATCCTCATGAGCAATGATATCCTTGATCAGATTCATAACTTCATCCGATGAATGCTCGCTGCTGTCCTGCGATTTCAGCCGCGAAACAAAAAAGTACTTCAATTCGAAAACCCCCCAGTCGGTCTGAATAAACTTGCTGCTGGTCACGCGGCTGATAGTCGATTCATGCAGGCCCAGCTCACCGGCAATATCGAGATGAGTCAGCGGCTTCAGATGACCCGGTCCCTTAATCAGAAAATCACGCTGATGCTCCATAATCATATGTACAACCCTGATTATCGTATCCCTCCTGTTGGAAATATTCTTTATCAGGTTCCGTGCCGACTGCATTTTCCCCTGAATATATTCCTTAAGATTTTTTTCAATGCTTTTTTTCCTCAGGAGGTTCACGTAATACGAATTAATTCCCACAGACGGTACCCAATCATCATTGAGATTGACGATAATCTCACCATCAACATATTTAACCTCTACATC
>CAZZCF010000182.1:0-8181 GCA_964652955.1 uncultured Leptospirales bacterium | reverse complement strand
TTTTTCAAATGACATTACAGAATAGCCTGCAATTAATATATATAATACTCCAAATATTCCAGTACCAAACCATATAGTTCCGATATAAGGATTCCTCACATGTTTCGGTTTATATATTTTAACATTTTCTATCTTATTTTCCATTATTTTGCTTTTTGTTTTTCAAGAAGTAGAAATAATCTGATTGACTAAATCCCCAGCTTCCGACAACAGATGGTATAAATCTTCCTGTATTGGCTAATCCGCTGGTCCAAAAATACGAATATGGCTTTCCATCCCGTAATCTCCCATCAGTCAGCCATCCAGCAGTCATATTCCCTAAACCATACATCGCACCGGTCCATAATGCAGCTGGTGGATTAAAATTTTTAACTCCGCCTATTGCGACTTGATTTAACATCTCAAAAGTTGATCCTACAAAAAGCCCACCTAGAAATCTCTTTGCATCACTCATTTCATATTGATACGCGTATCTTCCAGTCATTGGGCTGAGCAGTCCGCCGGTTAATAAATGCGTTCCCGTTGCGATTGAAAGATCATTCAAATTCCACTTACTTTCGGGCGTGCTCGCGAGGTAAGACATCGCGCCGATCGCACCGGCAAAAGCCGCATCGCGTGCAATGGGACTGGTAAGCATAAAATTTGCGATTCTATAAGCCGGCGCTGACAAGATTGAGCCGGCCGCTAATCCCGGATAAAGAGCCGTCATTGCCATTGCGCTGTATTCCAGTACATCACCGGCAAATCGGAGCTCACCTGAAAGCTGAGGATCATAAAACGGATTATCTATTCCGGGTCTTTGAGCAGTGACAACAATTTCAGGCATAATATATGAAGTATCCTGATCCCTCCACTCTCCAGCAACCCTCCGGCCTGCATTGTTATAATACCCACCGTTTCTCTGCTGAATGTATCCACTGCTCAATCCGGCGGCGACAGTGTAAGACTTCATAAACCTGTTCAGCTCGGAATCGCTCATCCCCTCCACGGCTGTAAGAGCTATCGCATTGGCGACACTGTCGGGCAGCATCCCCGCATCGTAGAGCTCCTGAATCTCCTTCGCCGATGCTCCCAGCTTTTCGGTCAATTCCCTCATATTCCTCTTCAGGGCCGAATCTTTATAGCCGCCCGTCTTACCGAAGGTCGATGCCGCATTGAGGTCGTATATGCTGAAATGCCTTATCGCCGACTGCACCGGCTGATTCGAGGTCGCATAGAGAGCGATGCCGCCGTCACCGGTGAAGCTGTAATTGACTCCCTTTATCTGTCCCCTGTTTATCCCGATCATCAGATCCATCACGCCGGCATTCCACATATCCCGGGACTGTTGCAGATCGACCATCTCATGATACTTCCCGTACACTCCTCTCATCTCGTCCATTGCTGCTGCGACGGCCATCTCCCTGTCACTCACAAATTCGCCGTGGGATATGTAATTCACCGCAGACTCAAAGAGATCCCCTGCGCCGCTCCTGATGCTCTCATATATCCCCTCAACATCCTCGGCTCCTCTTCGCAGGCTCAGAAGAATGCCGCCGAGGAGCTCATCAGCCTTATTCAGCGGATCATTCTTCGCCCTGTCTCTCTCATCCGCAGCTCTGCTCTCCTCATATCTCTTCAGATAATCATTCGTCTCATAAGCAGCCTTCAATCCAATTGTTCCGGCCAGGTCCTGATGGGTATAGAGCATGGAGCTCCAGTTGATATCGCTGTAGTCGTTTCTGAATCCCTCGCCGTCTCGCAGGTTATAGCCCAGTGTCATCATGCTGCTGTTCAGCAATCCGCTCATCGCCCGTTCCGTGTAGCCATGCATGAAGATGTTCGGATCGAAGGGATCTCGCGCTCCGGTAATCGGCTTCCCCTCAGCGTCCAGCTGAGCCTTGTTCCAGCCGGCAGCATCCCCTATCAGGTACATGGTGGATGCCGTCACTCCTGCTGCCATTCCCGCCGTAAGATGTTCAGACCAGTGATCGTTATCGAAGCCGAGCTCATACCATTCGCCGTCAGTCTCCAGTCCCGACATTATAAAGCCTCTCTTGCCGGCTGTCAAGCCCGCATCCAGCCATCCATTGCTATGAGCGCTGAAGGCGCCTGACAGCGCGATGCTCACCGCCCCGGCCTTAATCCCTTCCTGAAGATTCTCATTGCTCCAGCCCAGATCGCCGTTCTCTTTATATTCTATTCCCGATGCCGCGATGTTTATCGACTGCGATGCGGTGACATATCCGAGGCCCCCCATATAGGAGGACGCGAAGCTGACACCTGTCTGCACCGCCGCATGCTCCCAGTCGAGCGTCCTCTGCTGAACATCGTATGCCGTCATGGCGCTGTTGAGCGCAAATGCCGCCCAGGGATTCCCCGTCGCCGTCAGGGCGATACTCGCCCCCACCTGGGCGATCACCCGCGGGCTGGGAAGGCCAGATGCGATGGGGGCGTTGAAACGTCCTCCCTTCTTCTTGGCCTTCCCCTCCATGTACTTTCTGTAGGCATTGCTGAAATCATCGGCCAACCGCTCAAATTCGCCGGTCACATGAGTCTGGAAGAGGCCATTCTCTGCAAAGACGTTTTCAATCTCGCGGTTCAGGTGCTCCTCCTCGAGCTTGACGTAAACCTGTAAATCCTGCACATCGAGATTCTGATAGGAGTAGGGATTTTCAAAGTCAATCTCGCTACCGAGCCCCTTAATCGGCTTTATCAAAACCGTCCTGTTCCGGAAGTTCTGATAATCGGGGATATAATAGTCCTCCTTCTCTTCCCCTTTTGCGGCCGTGTAATCAGCGATATATCGCAGCTTCCACATCAATCGCATCCGCTTGAAGGGAGCATCGAACTCGTCCCGTAAATCGGTCTTTACCTGATTATAGACATTTTTATTCGCCTCTGCAAGCTGTTTCTCGAAATTGGCAAGTATCTCCTGGAACGTAACGTAGACGCCCTCGGTCATTTTGACAATCTGCATCTTTTCGAGGTTGTTCTGGAAGTCTGCCATTTTCTCCCGATAACGGTCCGTATTACCGTATGTCGCGCCGAGGTTAAGGATATCGCTGAGTCCGGCTGTGGTATCTACCCATTTCATGGAATCAGTCAATATGCCGATTCCTGCCGACTGCGAAGAGAGCGATGTGCCGATAATACTGCCGACATCGATATCAAGCTTCACCCCTTCCGGCAGACTTCTGTTAAGCTGTTTCAGGTAATTATCAACCTTTTCAGTTATCTCTACAATAATCTTCTCCGAGCTCTCATCAGAAGCGGAAACTGAAACCTGCTTCTGCCAGTTCACCATTCTTGTATTGAAATCCTTGATAACGGCGCTCCACTCCTTCCCGCCTTCTTCTATCCGCTGTTGCATCTCGCTTTTCCATTTCTGCCACCGGTTCGCAAATGAATTCAGGTTGTTTGTCCAGTCCCGCTCCCCGCGATTCATAATGTAACCGACAACCTCGATCCACCGATTTTTCCGCTCACTGAAAGTATTCCGCTGCTGTTCCAATGTCTGCTGGTTAAACGTCAGGTTCTGCTGAACAATGCTGTTCACAACCTGTTCTTCAATAGCGGTACCATTTCCATCGCTCACCAGCTCGGAAATAAGCAGATTATAAGCTTCATGGGAATTCGCATCTCTCGCAATCTGGAGGAGCTCAGAGTAAAGCTGTTCCTGATCGCGGAGGATGACCGTACCATCATGAACTCCAATAAATATTGTGTCGTTGCAGTATGATTGGAATATCGCAACCGCGCTGTTCCGGGCATTCAAAGTTTCTTCTGTCGGATTGTTCACATAGGCAATAGTTGCATTTTCAAAATCGTCCCGTAATGTCGAATAAGTATTGTCCATCGACAGAAGCTCGACGGTCTCCTGATTTTGATAAAAATTCTCGGCATCGAGAAATAGTATCCTGACATCCTCATAATTACTCAGCATCCTCTGATAATTTTCCCGTGCATCCGGAACCTGAATGGTGTCGTAGTCCACTGTCTCATCCGATCCCGGTACTTGTCCGGTCCCCAGATCGGAATCATGTGCGAATGTATCTTTCAGATATGACGTACTTGCATATTCCCATACTGCACAGGCACGCTCATAATCGAATTCCGAATCCTGGTATCTTTGGTAAAGCTCGGATATTGTATTCATCTGGTTTACGTAAGTGTTATTTATCGTGTTATAATCCATCTGTGCCTGATCCAGGGAGCTCTTGATTGCGTTGTATTCCGACTGTACCTGATTGTAACTGTCCCGTTTCGTCTTCAAATCGGCAAGAAGCGAGGGAGCTGCGCTCCCGCTGTTTTCCGCGCTGAGAACCTGCTCCTTAATGCCGTTATACGTTTCCCATGCCTGATTCAGCTCATCCTGCTTGGCGGCAAGCTGACCGATAAGGTTCGCGATAACGGTTTTTTGCTGATTGAGCTGATCGACTATTCCTGCCACTTCATTCAGGCTCGTTTCATACAGCGCCTTTGCCCGGTTCATTTCCGTTTCTGCATCAAGCCTTCTCCGTTCCGTCGTTTCCGCATCCTCACGCTTTCCCCCCGGAGCGAATTCGTTATCTTCATATTCAGAAGGGTGCGCGTACATCATCACCGCCTCTGCAATCCGAAGCCGCTGTTCGCGGTACTCCAGCTCTCTCCTGACCAGCTCATAGCTATATTCTGCATCCGTCATAAGATACGGATCGCTTTCAAGTTTGCCGTTGGAGAGATATTTCAGGCCGTAGGTCCCTTCCGAGTTTCTGAGATATCCGGGTCCTCCCTCCTCCCCCAGCATATTCCGGTTATGAATGTCATACTCAACATCGGCCATCAGGTTATACAGACCGGTACCGGTATCCCGCCAGCTATCATTTTCGGTGGCGTAGTAATAAAATCGCGACTTCCTGCTGTCGGGAGTGCTCGCATTTATGGTATTGGTAAAGTGAACGGTCTGTGTTTCATTGGTGAGTGATCCTTTCCCCGGATTGTCATTCCAGTACATGTATTTCATTGACAGGTAAACGGTATAGTATTCCGTAACGGTATTTGTACTGCTATTATATACATTGCTGGCAACAGGGGTAATATTGAAATTCTCTATCACCAGTGCATCGTATTCCCTGCTCGGACGAACAAATGGACCTCTCCAACGCATAGGATCAAATAAATTAAAAGAAGAACCCCAGTCCTTGTAAAATCCGAAAAGGCCGTCACGGGATTCCAACCGTGAGAGAAATGCATATCGCCGCGAGTCATGCTTGACTGCATTCAGTATTAATTCCCTGACCTGATCAATAGAACCCCAGTCGCTGGAAAAATTATAATTGCTCAGTCCCGCATAATAGTATCCGATACTCTGATACTTGGGTATCATCTCACTTTCGAGCCATACAATATTTTCAGAGGCCAGCGCATGGGCGTTACTCGCATTGACCGCCATCTCCCTCAATCCCTGAGAGCTGGTCTGCCACTGCTCCTGCTGAACGGTCAGGTAATTAACGAGATCCTGCCGGGACCGGGCGATATTGTCCTCCAGCCCGGCTTCCTTCTCCCGCCATTCGGAAAGCCCCCTGTCTATCTCTTCCCGAATATTATCCTGCCACTCCTCACGCGCCTTTACGAGACGGTCATAGGCCTCCTGCCAGATTCTGTTCCCCTCTTCGTAGGCCTTCTCCGCATCCTCCTTCCACTCCCGCATCGCCTCATAGAGCTTCTCCTGGGCCTGCTTCCACTTCTCAAGGCCCCGCTCCACCAGCCGCCGTATCTCCTCCTCCCAGTTCGCACCGATCTTCGAGAAGTCTATCGCACCCGGCTCCCCGGGCACATCGGCATCTCTTTTGAGTATCTTATCCTCTTCCTCCTTTATATCTTCAATAGTATCGGAAAGTATCCGGTCGGTTATCGCATCGGCGCTCTTCTCCTCGCTAATCCGCCTGAGTGAATCGCCGTCGAGCAGGAGGTCGGTCACGTAGCGGTTCCGCTCCCTCCAAACGAATTGATTCCCCTCGAGACGGAACCGGTCGCGAAGCTCCTCCTCAATCCGGTCCGCCTCCCGCAGAAAGGCTTCGCGCCTCGCTCCCGTGAGGTCGCCGGCCCGCTCCCTGAGCCGGGCCAGGGTCGTATCGAGGGAATCCTCCCAGTCGGCGGTGATGCTCCCCACCGCGGCATAGATTATCAGATCCCACTCGTCTATCTTCTCCTGTGAAGTCAGATCCGGATCGATGTTCGCGGTCTCCTGAAGGGCGCTGCGAAACCTGTCTATATCAAAGCTCCCGTAGAGAATGTTCTGCCGCCGGGCATACCACTGACCCGCCTCCTCGGCAATCTTCGCGTCGATCGCCCGCTCCCATTGTGCAAAGGCTTCCTCCTTCTCCCGCTCAAGCTGCACCCGCAGCCCGGGAGTGTCCCCCTCCTCGCGGATGATCCGGTCAATCTTAAAGCCGGCGTCCCGCTCCCACTCGGCCTCCATCGCCTCCCTGCCGCCCTGCACAATGGCGTCCCACTCCGCCATCTCGGAAGCATCCTTCCCCCGCTCGATATAGTTCTCCAGGCGATCCCGGTCGTCGTTGAAGCTCTTGAACCGTATATCGCCGAACATCTTCCCTTTCGCCGGCAGCAATATAAATGACGCGACGAGCGCTGTAACCAAAACATTTCTGAGCTGAAGGGGGAATCGGCCGGATCTCTTCATGATATAGCTCCCTCGTAACATGGTATTCGCCACGGATATATTGAGATATGAAGGTTCAAATGAAACATCAGGTTAATTGCAGAGGCGAGGCTGATCGCAGCAGCGCCGGGCCCGGAGAGAAATATCTTGTTAACGTTTTGCCGGCTCTTCTGCAATGAGGCAGCCCGGTTTACCGATATATCGATTGAAGGCTTTTTCGCTTTTTTGGGGTATGTAGGTAAATGAAAGATATTCGAAGGGGCAGGAGCATGATTCACCGGCAGGAGGGGAGATTGTATGTCGAGGCCTCCCCGCTCAAAGGGATTGTCCTCCCAGAGATAGAGAAAGAGCTGAAAATGATCGACCTTGTCCGAGTCGAGAGCATACTCCGCAAGGTTGACCTTATCGAAAGAGCTGTTTGCCGGAATTCCGTCATCCCGGTTATATTTTTTAGAGGAGCTTTTATTGGTGTTGGGATTTAATACTGTCATTGCCGACAGGGGCATCAGTGCCTTCTCATTCTTGTCCTCCTGGCTGGCAATCGCGTCTTTTTCATCACGGAAAGCTTTACGTGCAAGCCGTATGCGTACAATAACCGATTTTTCGCGGGATTGTATCGGCACAATACCTCTCAGGGCATACTGTTCGAGGAGATCGGCAAGGGCCGCGGTTGTTCCGGTGATGACATTGTTCGATATGTCTTTCTCCAGGATGGAGTACAACTCGCTGCGCATCAGGGAGGCTCTCTCCACTGTTCTGCTGTCGCAGAAGGCATTGAGTGTAAAGGCTTCATCGGAAAAGGCCGATTGTTCACCGAGCACATAATCGCTCCAGATGGCACCGTCCTCATCACGTTCCCAATCGGCAACGGCTATCTCCCCGGTCACAGCTTTACAGGGCACACAGCATAGAAGGATTAAAACACCAAGTGATGTAATCAGAAGTGTTTTCAATCGGGATATTGTATCTTGATTTTTATGGCGTCACTGCAAAAAGTGGATTCCAATAGTAATTTTTTATCTGCGATAACACCATTTATTATATCTATATTATATGCTTAAATTAACATGGAAGAGTGACAAAAAAATCAACCCGAAAAAGGGGGAAATATACTTCATTTACAGCATTTTTACACAATGTCTTTTATGGTCAATTTTAAATGTGAGTTTCAATGAAATTTTCAATCAGAAGGAGGTCTTTATAATGTATGGTAAGATCATTGAAGCTTCCTGTCATTGAAGCTCACAAATTATTAAAAAACCGCAATGCTACGGCGTTCCAATAAATTTTGAAATCATCCGGTAATGCAAAGGGAAAAAAGAGTTGCCCGATTTCCGGCGACCCTGTATATGTTACGCACCGATTGCTCTTTTTTGCCTGGCACTCACAAAAGGAGGCAAAGGGCGGCAAGCTGGTAAAGGTAGTGCGCCGGTGGTTTCCCTTCAGTATACTCAACCGTCGGCATGCACGCCGCTGAATTATTCGGGGCTGTAGCTCAGTGGGAGAGCGTCTGACTCGCATTCAGAAGGCCGGGGGTT
>CAZZCF010000181.1:0-8207 GCA_964652955.1 uncultured Leptospirales bacterium | reverse complement strand
GCGTAACGCGGGGAGCCCTCTATACCTACCGGCTCGTCGACCGGGAGAAGATGCCGTACCCCGAAGGGGAGGTGATCGTCGACTGCGGGTTCGATGTGTGGCGGAGTGTTGTCGTCAGGAATCCGGGTCAATTCGATGAATCAGAGATTTACAGGAGCGTGAAGAGGAAAGGCATCTATCATCTTGAAAAGGCGGGCAAGGATACCAATATGCTCTATAGTTATCGGTGCTTCATCCAAGAGGTCATCGACGGCGATACCGTATGGGCGGTCATCGACCTGGGATTCGATACCCGGACGCGGCAGAAGCTCAGGCTGCGGGGAATCGATGCGCCGGAGCCTGATACCGGGGAGGGGAGGCGGGCGAAAAGTTATGTTGAAAAGAAAGTGAGGGAGAATCCCGAGGTGGTCATAAAAACCTACAAGTCCGATAAATACGACCGGTACCTCACCGATATATTCTATTTACCCGAAGAGACCGATAGTTATCGGTTGGCCCGGGAGGGAATATTTCTCAATCAGGAGCTCCTCGACCGGGGGCTGGCGCGGAGGTTTTGAGGTGCGGCGGAGGAGCGAGGATGTTGAAATGTCCCGGAGCAGTGAAAAAAAGTATACTATACAAATTATCATATAACTTATCATAAAAATTCAAAATCCCAACCGGTTGGAATTTTGCCGTGCTGCACATATTCCCTCCTGTAAACCGTGACGGGTTCTCTCGGAGCAGATCCTTTATCGAATGCTCATCCCGCTTCTCAGCCGCCTTCTTCAACCTGACAGCCTCTTCGGGCGCTTCCTGTTGCCGTGAGCGTGAAGCCGGCAGCGCGCTCTCGTTCTCCGAACGGTATTATTCCTTGACGGGAGGGGGAATTCTGAATACAAATGGTTATCAATCAAATTTCGATGTGTATACGTCTGGCTCTATGGTATATGCGAATTATCGATTAACGAGGAGGATGATATGAGGTCTTTAGCGGTGCTATTCACCTCGCTCTTGCTTGTCGCAGGGCTGTTCATCGGTTGCAGCGAAACGAAATCGGTTAGCGGCACCTGGGTCTGCAAGGAACATTATGTGAGCTCAATGGTGGATAAGATTAAGCTCGAGTTCAAGGATGATGGGACGGTGACCATGGTGCCCATGGGTATCGAGGGAACCTACGAGCTGAAAGGTGATGTGGTCCTGGTGAAGAGCGCACTTTTCAAGGACGGGCTGAAGCTGGAACTGGACGGGAACACCATGACGGCCAGGAGCTCAGCCGGTGATGTGGTATACGTTAAAGAGTGACAGCTCTTTATTGACGTGCCGTACGTCTCGGATTACTGAAATCGGAAGAGGGGGGGTAACCCCCTCTTTTCTTTATCACGGCGGGACTGTCAGCGGTTCTGTTCAGGGAGCGCACGGCAGTTCCCGTATTCCGTCGACCGGTTGCCCGGCTCAGGTTATTCTGAAGGCGATAATGGTTATATCATCATCCTGTGCGGCGGTGCCGATGAATGTTTGCAGTGCCTGCACAACCGCATCAATCATCTCCTGTGGTGATTTCCCGTCGTTGTCCCGCAGCGTCCGGTAGAATCGATCGAGCCCGAATTCGATGCCCTCGGCATCGACTGATTCGTTCACGCCGTCGGTGAACTGTACGAAAGTGTCCCCCCGCTGGAGCTGCTTTCTCCGGACATCGGTGAGCTTCGAGAACAGCTCCTCGGAGGCGACCCCCAGGGCAATCCCTCCGGAGGGGAGCTCCTGCAGCTGCCCGTCCCGCAGCAGTATCCCCTGATTGTGGCCGGCGCTCGAATAGGTGAGCTGGAGCGTATCCAGGTTCAGAATGCCGTAGAACATGGTCACGAAGTAATTGCTGGCCGTATTCTCCTTGAGGTAGGTATTTATTTTTTCAAGGGTTGCTTTCGTGTTACCGTTCTCCCGGCAGTAAATATGCAGGAGCGTTCTGGTTATCGCCATCACCAGCCCTGAACCGACTCCGTGACCGGATACGTCGGCAATGGCAATGCCGATCCGATTGTTCCCCAGATCGATGAAGTCGTAATAATCGCCTCCCGACTCGGTCTGTGCGGAATAGTACGCGCCGAATGACATGCCGGCACTATCCGGAAGCTTCCCGGGGAGGAGGGCGGCCTGTATCTGCTGCGCCGTTATCAGCTCGTTCTCCATCCGGTATTTTTCGATTTTCCATTCCTGCGCCTTCTTCAGATTGACCGTCATGACATTGAAGACATCTGCGAGCCTGCCGAGCTCATCCGTTCCCCTGATATCTATTCTCGTGTCGAGATTCCCCTTTCCTATCTCGACAGCACCCTCCGAGAGCCTGGTTATCGCCCGGATCAGAAAGCCGGGGATGAGCAGCGCTATGATAGTCACCCGCAGGAGAATGGAGAGGATGAGGTTTATTATCTCCGCCCTGTTTCTCTCCATTTCTGCGAAAAAGCGATGCCGCAGGAGGAAGAGGCCGAGAACACCGGCGATATCCTTTCGGAAGGAGAGGAGGGCGAGCTCTTCGAGTGAATGCGGGACCGATATTTTTATCCCCCTTCCCTGCAGGAAGGAGTAGAGGTTTTTCCAGATATTCGCCTCATCCGCGTATGATCGGCAGGAGAGGTTGTATTTTGCTCTGATTGTATGCACCGCCGCCTTCAGTTGTGACAGGGCGATTGATGTATCGCGCATCCCCGCTTCGATGAGCGCGATCAGCTCCTCCCGCGCTTCACTTCTCTGTGCGGATCGGAGCCGATACAGGTTGAAATTTTCGAGGAGGGAGCGGGCTGCCAGCTCCCTCTTTCTGTCGGTTTCGAGCGCGATGCCGTAATCGAGACTCAGGCCGTGATCGATTATTCTCTTCGTGAATGTGTTGATGAACCGCTCTCTCGTTTTAAAATAGCCCCCCAGCGTTTTCCGTGAGATCACTGTCTGCCGTTGAAAGCGGGTATAGTCCGCATATAATTCCCGATCTCCTTTGCGGTGGAATACCGGTATTCCGACAACCAGATAATTCCTCTTGATTGACTGAAAGAGGTGCCTGAAGTTCTCGTCATCCATGAGATCGGTGAAGGCGAGATGGGAATCCGCATCGACGTGCTGCATGTAATGGGAGAGAATGGTCGGCTCCAGCAGGGGATCCTTTCGCCCCTTTCCCTGGGTGAAGATGGCGCCCCCGGATCGGCTGAAATAGTAGTACTTCGACTGATTCCACTTTTTCCAGTCGACACCGATATCGCTCCAGGTGATGTCGATGAGAAAGCTGATGTCCAGAATCTTTTCTTTCCGTATGGTGCCGGCAAAGTGCTGCTCCATCCCCTTCAGAGCCTCCCTCCTCTTTTTATCGAGCGTATATCTCCGGTACCGTGAGATATTCTCTGTTCTGTCCGATCTGAGGAGGTGGGTGATAGACAGATACTGCTGCGCCCTGTCTTCGGCGCCCTTCAGGGTCGCTGCGCCCAGGAGATGCAGGGAATCGAGGAGCTTCCGTTCATGCTGATTGTTGAGTGCGAGACCGAGCAGCGTCGATGCAAGGACAATAGCACCTATTATTATCAGCGAGAGCTTGAATCGAATTCCGAAAACGATAGTCCTGACTTTTTTTCTCCTGGCGCCCATGATCCTCTGCGTTAAGGACTTTTTTCAAACCGGTCTATTAAGAGATTGTAGAGCGATGAGAATGCCAGACCCAGTATGAAAAAATCGGCCGCCGCATAGGCGGTATCGATGAGAATACCGGGTATCCTGCTGACGAATGCCTCCTCCATGTTCTGAAATATCGACAAGCCGCCGCTCGGATGAACGGATTCGAAAATTCTGACCAGCTCAATTCCGAAACCGTTGGCAGCACACCAGATGAAGAGTATGCAGAGGGGAACAGTGCCGACGATCAGCGCGGTCAGGGAAAACCACTTTACGTTCAGTTTCATGTGCCTGTCCTCATTCCGTGACATATGCTCCGGGAGCTCTATTCTATCATCCACAACAAGCGCTTCGTCAATAAAAAAACGGAAGAGGGGCGGCGCGGGGGGAAATTATTCTTGAAATGAGCCGGTGGAATGGGGTATATTCGGTTTCCTGTGCAAACTGCCGCAGGACGCATGGAAATTGCATTGCCAGGAGCAGCAAAGGGGGGATATCCCCCGCAGTGAGCCCTGCGGAGTCGGAGCGCAGAAGGAAAGAATGAGACAGGATAACAGGATGAGGGGGATAATTTTTTCACCTGCACTCCTGTCGAAAATATCAGGATTAATGCCATGAGCAAACTCCAGTATTCTTTATCTGAAAAGGGAACAGTAACCGTTATCACCATCGGGGGAAGCCTGGATGTGGAGACCTCACCGGAATTGCACCGGAAGTTGACAGAGGTGATAGAGAAGGGGACGAAGAGCGTTGTTATCAGCATGGGGAAATTGAGCTTCATCACCAGTGCGGGGCTCGGCGTGCTGATCAGCTTCAATGATGGTGTTACCAAGAACGGCGGGAAGGTCGTGCTCTCATCGATGAATGATAAAGTTACAAAGATATTCAAACTGCTCGGTTTTATAAATCTCTTCGAAATCTATGAGAGCGATCAGAAGGCTCTGAAAGCTTTTTGATTCTGTTGATGCAATGCCGGAACGAGCAACGATCACCTTCAGCGTCACCTATGACGGTAATGCCCTTGACAGGACGAGAAGCGGTCTTCTCGCGTTTCTGAAAGGCAATGCCATCGATACAGATGCCATTTCTGAAATCGAGCTGGCAACCTATGAGGTTCTCGCGAATATCATCGAGCACTCACCGGCGGCTGAGCGGGAGGAGGAGATACTCTGCGAGTGCGCTCTTCTGCAGAACAGGGTTGAAGTGCGAATTGAACACCGGGGATCGCGGTTTGATTTGACCGAGGGGAGCTTTCCCGATCTGCGTGAACATTTTTCGAAGGGGAAGAGCAGTGGCCTCGGCATTTATATCGTCAGGACACTCATGGATGCGGTCGAGTATGCGTATACCGGGAACCGCAATGTTATTCGACTGGTAAAAGAGCTGTGAAAGCACCCCGTGCATACGGAAGGCAGTCCGGTTTTTCTTTCATCGGCACGCGGGGACGGGCGCCTGTCCGTTGCACCGCCTTCTCGCGCTGAAGGCGAGAAGGACATCATCGCCCGGGGATGATTGGATGATAAAGAACATCTTCCTCACCGGCGCACCCTCGTCGGGGAAAACAACCGTTATCAAAAGGGTCATCGAAGCGCTTTCCCGCCCGGCGAGGGGTTTCTATACCGAAGAGGAGCGGGTTGCCGGAAGGCGCGTGGGGTTTCTGATGAGGACGCTCGACGGGGGCGAGGGATACCTCGCCCATGAGCGCATACAGTCGCCCTGCGCGGTGAGGCGCTATGGCGTGAGCCTGGAGAATATCGACAGCCTCGCCGTTCCTTCCATTGAGCCGTCCGGTGATATCATCATTATTCTCGATGAAATAGGCATGATGGAGTGTTTCTCAGAGCGCTTCAGGGAGGCGGCGATCAGAACGCTCGAATCAGAAAATATCGTTATCGGCACCATCACCCTCGGCGGGAGCGATTTCATACGGGAGATAAAGAAGCGTGATGATATCACCATTACCGAAGTCACGAGAGAAAACAGGGACCGGCTGCCTGAGATGATACTGGAGCGGATAGCCCGCCTGACGAATGCGTGAGGAGAGGTCCCTCTGTACCTTTGCCGTGACCGCCGTGCAGAGAGTACGCCTCAGTGGGCGCTGACGAAATCGTACACCACTTCTCCGGTAAAGAGAACGTTTCGTACGGTCAGCACAAAGTCGTAGGAGCGGTTCTTCTTCAGCCTGCGAATACGCGGCCGGCGGGGGAGATCGTAATGGACCTTGATATAGGCACCCTGCTCGTTTTTCAGGATGACACGTTCGGTGCTGACGGCGATGAGTCGGGCCCGCATCGTGACCTCCTCGCCCACCTTGTCGACCGTTCCCTTCTGCGGTGCGTGCTCTGTCGTTGTGATACCCGGTTTGGTGCAGTACAGGAGCGCAAATGAGAGCACCGGTATGGCGAAGAGGGATACTGTTCTCTTCATATAAACCCCCAGCAATATTCTCGTATACTATACCGACGGTATCTCCAACCGTGCAATTCTTTTCAGAGGGTATAGCACTATGGTACTAAGAGAAAGCGCAAGCACTCCCCGTCGGATCGGTGAGAGCGAGCCTCACCGCCCGCCTGCGAGCCGGCAGGCGCCTGCGATGAAGTTCCGTACGTCTGCATTCACTCATCGGGCGCAGGGGAGCGCATTATTCTACAATCGCCCGGATAACAATTACATAATATCAGAGCCGGCTTATTTGTCAACGGTTTCGACGCCTCAGAGTGCGAAGTGAGGCGATCGGAGTGCGCTGACGGAACCGGTATATCAGAGGGCCACCCGGAAACCGAAACCGCTCCCTGTTCGGATTTCATCTTCAGGATAGAGCGCGCCTATCGGATATCCTTTCCGCGCGCTCCATCCGAACATCGTTCCGGTCGCCAGAGAGTGAGGATATAGAATGCGCTCTCATCTTGCACTTAATTGAGAAGTATATCAAAAATAACGTTCTTCAGATATTCCCCGGGTGTACCGTTTACTCAGATTGAAGCCTGCTTCACCGCTTCGAGGCCGTGTATGAGGCTCGTGACGGACTCATTGTACGGATAGCGTATATCAATAGCATCTCCCTCCCGGACGATGGCGCCATTGATGAAGTCGATCTCCGTTCGTCCCCGCTTGTGCAGATCCTGATACATTGAGGAGAAGTTTTTTGCCGTGAGCCGGCAGACCTCCTCCGTCCGCGCAACGGGATCGGAGTAGGGGAGGGCGATTCCCTTCTTCTTGACGAGATCCCATCCCTCGAGAACCAGCTCTGCCATGAGCAGCTTTGCCTGAGAATACTCAAGGAGCTTGCCGTTCTGTACGGTGAGTATCGCCGTGAGCGCGTTGATGCCCACGTTGATCAGCAGCTTTCCCCAGATGAGTGAGTCGACGTCGGCGGCAAGCTCCACCTCGAGGCCGGAGCTGTTCATCAGCCCGACGATATCATCCATGAATTTCTTATCCGTCTTTCCCGCAACCACCTCCCCGAAAGCTGTTTTCCCCTTTCCGGCATGGCGCACGTGGCCGATATCGACCAGTGTCGCTCCCTGTGAAGTGGTGCCGGCAATGAGCGGCGATTCGGGAAGATACTCACGCAGCAGTTCGACATTCCCCAGCCCGTTCTGCATGGTGAGCACCGGACCGCGGTATCCGGCTCGCTGCAATTCTTTCGCCGCATCCTCGGTATTGTATGCCTTTACGCAGATGATGACGATGTCGAAATCGGTTCGGTCGAGTGTATGTATTACCGGCACGGTGAGCTGCTCCTCGCCCTCCAGGCCTTCCCAGCGGATTCCCTTCTCATTGAGCAGTTTGGCTCGTTCGGGCTGATAATCCACCAGCGTCACCCTGGCATTTCGGTGAAGAAAACCTGTGAGCAGGAGGCCTATTGCTCCGGGACCGACAATTGCGATGTTCATATCCATGGGGGATCTCCTCGAAGAAGAATGATGCTGTCCTCTTCATTCAAGTACAAAAAAACCCTTCAGGCAAGTGTTTTTTCAGTTCGGTACCCTTTTTTAAATTATGGGCATCTCAAAACTCTTTTCAACCTTATAAGCTGATAAAAAGAAAAGGGTTTCACCTGTTTTTCGCCCACAACGCCACGAAGTCGCGCATGCCGGCGTGCACATGATATGCGAGAAAAGCTGGCCAGGGGAACACTATGGTAAGGAACCTCTGTAAAATTCATTATTAATTTCGTTTTGTTATATGATGGCAAAATATCGAGGGGACGTGTCTCCAATTGCATTGGAGCCACGTGGCATTCGCTCTCCTCGGTGTTTGATGATTTACATATAATGCCTGTGCCGTGCACTGACGCACTAATGTGCTGAACACGATGTTCGAATGTGCCAAACAGGATGTTTCAATGCCGAAGCTGCGCAGAAGGCGCAAACAAGCTTCGGCCCGCGGTGCCACGGATGTCAAGGAGCCGCCTCATTGAGGTATTTTTGCCATTTACACGAGAGTAGTCAATAGTACGTTTATTCATTTGGTTTCGAGTCTCTCTCTATGAAAAATGTAATAAATCTGAGGTGCTCATTTATCAAATGATAAATAAAATGAATGATATAGTAATGAAATAACGTTGATAGGGC
>CAZZCF010000180.1:0-8227 GCA_964652955.1 uncultured Leptospirales bacterium | reverse complement strand
CTCGCTCGTATATGATGAAAGTGAGATGAAGGGAACTCATTGCTCGTCCATACATTGATGGTATAAAAGCATATTTCAGTTTGCAATAATTTTTTGTTATTTTACGGTAATTTTTTTTATTAAATTTAGGGTATAATTATAAATACTGATATAAATGTTCGATTGATGTGTTAATAATAACCATGTCCAGGTACCGCTCATGCGACGTTTTTATTTCGATTCCACATGGAGCACGGTGATGCTATCACCCTCTCTATACCCGTGCCCGTAAGGGGATGAGTATAACACGAGGGCGTTGCGGATGAAACGTGCCACTCATTGTCAAAAGAGAGAGAAAGATTATAGAATTCATGTTACAAGACGTAAGAAAATTTCTCTTCCTGTTCCTGGCCAGCGGGCTATTATTTATAACGAATAGCTTCTCTCAAATGCCTGGCTGGCAGACGGTAGAGGATCGGGATGGCAATGTCTATTATATTGATCGAAATGGGAAGATCTGGACTTCCGGGAAACCGGAATTCTATTACAAGCCTGTTTCAATGAGTGGTCTGGATTATTACGTGAATCACGGCGTCGAATTGATAAGGAGACATTATCAATTCGAAGGATTGACCATCTTAAAATCGATTCTGGCTCTCCCCGTGAATAATCAGAAGGTATATAGAGCTCAGGTCAAATCATCACAGATAATCAATGAGCTCATTAAACGAGAAGGGGAGAGGTTCACGCGATTGAATGAACGAGCCTCTCTGCTGCTCATCAAACCGGGAAACAAAACTGTTCTGATAGATGACAGAATGCAATTCCGTGTTGAGACATCTCATCGCATTACCATACTCCGCAGAAATATGAGGGAGAGATTCGAATACCTGTATCAGGGCGTTCTCATAGGATTGACCGTGGATGAGCGGATGAAGGCCAACGAAAACGAAAGCGAGCGGTTTGATGCATTAATGGTTATTGATGCCGAGAGGTATCGATCGAGGATTCGTTCCGTTCAACAGCTTGAGATGAACTGGGAAAATAATCTCGGGGGATTCGGATTTAAACGGGATCTTCGTGATAGTTATGAACATGGTAGAATTTACACATTCGAGGGTTCGTCCTCTTCTCCTTTTTCGGGCTTTGATGGTTTCTTTGTCAAGGGAAGATATGGCTACTTCGTGAGAATAATCTCAAGTAAGAAGCTTGTTGAGAGATATCGCGAAGAGCTTCACAGTCTGATGCAGGGTTTTCGAATATAATGCAGTGGACAGTATTCCCGCTGCTCTGTCAGGGATATTTTCTTGTATGCCGTTATTCGATATCAAGGATGTGAGCGGACGTTTCGGTGCTTTTCTCCTCAGATTTTTTCTCCGTTGAGAGCCGCTGATCCGGTTTTATCTCCTTTTTGCCTTTTGCCGGGTATTCGAGATTAAAGGTTTCAACAAATTTCTGAAGTTCCTGATCGCTGTTCAGGAACTTCAGTGCCACTTCCCTCCCTTCCACGCGTATAACCTTGGCATCGAGTAGTATCTTTTTCGTTCGAAAGGGGAATTTAATCTTTATGATATCACCCTTGCTGATAATCGAGTTTCGGATAAAGCAGAGACCGCTAGCGCCGATGTTTATGACCGGTACCTTGAAGACCGTACTGTCATTTCGGTGTATGTATTCAATGAAGAAATTGATCGTTTTTATTCTGTTATATTCTCTCTTGTCTATTTTTCGTGCCATGGTTCTACAGTCATTTCATAAAAAGGATATGCACTTTTTACGGCTCCTGCTCGGATTATCATCAAAGAATTTAAACAGTGAATGCAACAGCAAAAAAACTGCAAGTATATTTTTTGAATTACGGTCATTGCGGGATTATGCTCTCTGTGCTGTTCTATCGGTGAGTGTACTCTTTTACTGCGGGAGAATGAGCGCAGTTTCACTACAGTTGTCCCGATGCTTGCAGTTCTTACAGTCCTTCCAGATTTTTTCAGGAAGAGTGTCCTTGTCGATTATCACAAAACCGTATTTTTGGAAAAAAAGGGGAGAAAAGGTAAGAGTGAAAATTTTCGATTCAGGGAATTCCCTGCGTAGCATCGCAATGAGATTTTTCAGCAGAGCTGAGCCAATGCCGGATTTCTTCCAGTTATTATCAACTGCAAGGGAACGTATCTCTTTCAGCTTTTCTCCATAATCGTAGAATGAGATGATTCCCCGAATCTCTGTATCATACTCGGCGACCAGAAAGGTGTTGATGGATGCGAGTATATCCTGCTCGTCTCGATCAAGTATAATATCCCTCTCTGCATAATAGTGTACCAGTCTGCGAATCTGCCGTACATCTCCTCTCTTCGCATCTCGTATGGTTACCGTACAATCATCTTTGCATGATTCGCGCATGAGAGAACCATTCACTTTTAGAATACCCTTTTATTGTTTTTACGGATGATTGCGCATCATCTGCGGACCGATAGGGGCCGGTGTAAACATTAAAATCCTTTTTGCCCTTGGAAATAATAACCGTATGTCCGTTATTGCTCAGAAAGTTAGCAATTTCCTGTGATTTCATTTTTGTCAATTCTTTTCCGACACGGATCACGTACGGAAAGTCCTTCTTGGGAAAGAGCTTTTTGGTGGAGGTCGTTGTTTTCCCCTCGCTGACGGTGTTTTTCTGAATCATGTTTTTAACGTTTTCACCGAGCGTACTCATCGCCTGCATGGTTTGCTTGTCCATGATCTCCTTGTCTGCGCCCGAGAACTTGATTCCAATCATCAGACCGGCGGTGAAGCAGATTATACAGAGCGCGATAATGAACGAGAGCATTCTGCTCGCCTTCCTCCGGGCTCTCTCCTGCTCTTTGTAATGAATTTTAGCAATTCTGGTGAAATATTCCGGATCCTGAGCGGAAAATTGTGGAGGGACATTTTTCATGTTGGTGCCATTGTAAAAATCGATGTTTTGCATGTTCCTTTGTTCCTCATTCGAGTGGTAAGATGATGAATAGACAGATACTCTTCGTACCCATGTGCATCAGGTGCTCCCGTAACACCATATGGTGTTCCTTTCTTTCTCGCTGCGCCACGGTCACCGGTGAGCCGCAATACCCGGGTTATACCAAAGTGGTTCTCTCTTACAATATTCGTCTTATAAAAATTATTTAATTAGGAAAATTTCTCAGGGGGCGGGGTGATGATGGTATCCGTATTCATTTCTCTTCGAGGTGATTGGAGTTATCTCCTTCTTGTGTGCACAGTTGATGCAGGCTCGCTATCTCGTGTTTTCTGAGAGCTCTGATGCTTCCCGAATCGAGTCCTGAAAGGCTCAGCGGTCCGTATGCAAATCGCTGCAAGTGGATGACGCGGTAACCGAAGCTCTTAAAGGTCATTCGAATCTGCCTCTTCTTCCCTTCGCTGAGCGTTATGGTCACTGTTCGTCCGCTTTCATCGACATAGCTCACGAGAGCCGGTTTCGTCTTTTCCCCGTAGAGAATGATTCCTCTTTCTATCTTCGATTTTGCTTTTTTATCAAGAGGCCTGTCCAGTGTCACGAGATACTTTTTTTGTATGCCGAATTTGGGATGGGTGAGCTTATATGCCATTTCTCCATCGTTGGTGAGCAGAAGAATTCCTTCAGTGTCCCGGTCAAGCCTTCCAATGGGGAAAATGCCGGCTCTTTTATATTCTTCGGGAATGAGATCCATAACGATGGGCCGTCCTCTCGTGTCTTTCTTTGATGTAATATAACCCTTCGGTTTATTGAGGATGAGATAGTATTTCTTCTGTATTGGTCTCAGCTCCCTGTTATCGTACTCGACGGTATCGGTGTCGGGATTGATGAGAATGGTGAATTTTCCGATCTTTTCGCCATTGACGCTGATTCGCCCGTCGCGGATGAGCTGTTCGACGCTTCTCCGGGAGCCGATTCCACAGCGTGCGAGATAACGGTTAATTCTCATTCTCATTGGCACTGCTGATTTTTTTTTGATCAATCAGTAATCTTCAGTATCAGCCAGTTTTTTGAATTTAATTTCTTCATCCTCGGATTTGTGAACCAGATAGTATATCGGTCCTCTCCGGATGAATTTAAGATTGGTCTTGAATGATGTTCCATTCAAGAAGATGATCTCGTTATCGGTGAAATTAAAGTTATATGCTCCCGTGATCTGTTTTCCACTCTTGAAATACGATTTGTACGTTCCGTCTGCCATTATCTCTATGCAATGATCGGTAAAATCACCCAGTTCATTTACGCTCCACCATTTACCGGTGAGCGCGAGTTTCAATTTTTCAGCTTCCTCATCCCAGAAATCTGAGAGATAACTGTCGATTTTCTTCCTTTCGGTTCCCGTGAAAATTTTAATATTATCACCATATACCCAGCCGGTAATACCCTTTTCCTTTTTCACTTTATACCAGTAATTCGTTGATTTGCCGACCCAGGTTTTTTCCCTTGATCTTTCGATGATTTCTACCATTTCACCCTTTCCCAATTTGTACATTCTCGCAGAAAAAATCAGTGGATCGGCTCTCATGGCAGTATCTTCACTGATTACCATTGCAACATTGTTTTTTGTCTTCGCGATTGAGCTTGTTTCGTCTTGTTGATTGCAGCAGACGGTGATCATGACGATCGGAATAATGACTCTCCATACCCTGAAAAGAGATTTTTTTGCCGTTTCTGTGATTATCATATAAACCTCAAACACCGCCGTATTGTCAGAACACAATTCCCGGGAGCCTCGCTGTGCCCGTTCTCCTGTTCTCGGTTGTTTTAACGAGAGTCTTATCAGGAAGTCAATAAACTTTTTTTATGTATGCCGTCACCGGTTTTGCGCCGCCCCCTGATGAATTATTGTTGACGATGGTGTGAGATGGTGTAGATACGTAACAGGTTTTATCGGCGGGATTAATATGATATTACGTGATCTCTTTACCGGGAGAATTTGTACCCTTTCCAATTTCCTGTCTCTGTCGAGAGTATTAATCGTCCCCTTTGTCGGTTATGCGTTGTATCTCGAACAGAGCACGGGATTACGGGAGTACAGATACTATGCGGTTATTCTCGTGGCGATTATCATTCTCACTGACTTTTTCGATGGGTACTTTGCTCGGCTGTTAAATCAGGTTTCACGGTTGGGTCAGTATCTCGATCCCCTCGCTGATAAAGTTTCTTTTTACATTTTTAGCATTTTCGCATGGTATTACAGGGATTTCCCACTGTGGATTGTTCTCATTTTGTTAGCGCGGGATGTCTATGCAGTTGTCGGAGGGTATTTCCTCTTCAGTCGAAAAGATATTCAGGGAAGGCCCAATTTTTTTGGGAAACTGATGGCAGCGAGCATCGGCCTCTCTGGCATTCTGTATATCCTCTCGCCGAGCTATGAATTGTATGGCCTCACGCTTCAGCAGTTTTCGATTTATCTTATTCTTTTAACTATTATAGGATCAACAATCTCATACTGGAGAACATATTCCCGGTTTTGTTTTATTCGTTTTTGAGACTGGCCGGTACGTGGTGACGCCTCCGTTACGGGTGAAAAGAATGAGAGCGTTTCACCGGGGAGGGGAGCGATGCGTTCTGAAGAAAGGTGTTCATAATTGCATGAGGCTGAAGAGCAATACCGGGATTATATTTGGTTTCATTCTGATCATTCTGTTTAGCTCCTCGTCACGATCAAAACCCACGACTATTCCCATTGTGCTCATTGATCAGAGAGAATACATCTCTCTGTATACCTTCATATCCGTCTTCTCGATTGATAATTCATTCGATATCATTACCCGCCGGGGAAAACTCTATCATAAGAGTGATGTCTGTGTCTATCAGGTTGGCTTTTCCGTTATCCTTATCAACGGTCTTCTGGAAAAATCGCAGTATCCCATAATACGACGAAAGGGGGAGATATTCTTCCCGGCTGACCTTCTCAGTGGTGTGATCTCCCGTTTCTATCCGCATCTTCAGGTGCGCCGGAAGAATATGAGCTTTGTATTTACTCCGAGAGCCGGTACCGGTTCTGAACAGCTCTCCGGAGAGGATCATGCAGTGCCGCGGGAGAGCCATGACAGGATAGGTTTTATCATAATCGATCCCGGACATGGCGGGAAGGACCCGGGAGCTATCGGGAAGGGACGGGTGCGAGAAAAATTGATAGTGTTACAGGTGTCGAAATATTTACATCGGGAATTGAAGCGGAGGTTTAAAAATGTCCGGATTATTTTAACCAGGAACTCGGACAGGTTTATTGAGCTCGGCCGGAGGACGGAAATTGCGAATCGCCTTTTGAGAAATAACGTGAATGGGATATTCGTGAGCATACATGCAAATGCGTCGATTTCATCGCGGATCTCAGGCTTCGAGACGTATTTTCTTTCACAGAATCCGACAAATGAAGATGCCCGGACGACAGCGGCGCTGGAGAATAATGTTGTAATACTCGAGGATAGATCCAGAAGGAAATCGTATAAGGATGTTGACTTCATTGAGGCATTGATGATAACGACACAGATACAGCGCGAGAGCGCGCTCCTGGCGCAGCATATTCAGAGGGGGCTGGACAAACAGATTTGGGAGTTCAAGTCGCGTGGAGTTAAAAAGGCCGATTTTTTTGTCCTCCGGGGCGCGCTCATGCCGGCAGTGCTTGTCGAGATAGGCTATATGTCCAACAGTAAGGAGTTGAAGTATTTACGGCGTTCGAGCTATCAGCGAAAGGTCTCACGGGGGATTGCCAGAGGAATACATACGTTCATAAAAAAATATAATGAAATGATAAAAAACAAATGACAGTCTTTCCGGTATTCGAGAGTATGTTCACTTCAAAATATTTTATGAGCACAAATAGTGTGAGGGGGATCCGATCTTGTTTGAACGGGTAGCAAAGAGGTACCGCGTGATCCTTCGGCGGGTCAGGCAGTGGGAAGTCGTTTCGAAGATGAAAGAGCAGGCACGGCTCATTCGCGAGAAGGTTTCTGCTGATGAGATAGAAAGGAATCGATTTCTTGTGCTCGTGATATCCGTCATTTTCATTTTCGATTATCTCGTTTTTTGTTATCATACGGAGAAGAATCTCTTTGACATCTTTCCGGCAATTCCTGTCCTCGATGATTCGAGAGAGGTCACAGTCTATGTCCCTGCGCTCGATGGCAAGTCAATCTTAAAGGAGACCAGGCGCATATCGGTTTATAACAGAGTGGGTTTCGTCAGGGTGCTCTTCCGGATGGTGGCGACAGGGTCGTATTACGAGAATACCTCTGCAATGGTGCCGGTTAAAATCGATATCAGAAAGATATGGTTTTACGATGATGCCTGTATCATTGATGTGATGCTCGTTTCCCTGGATAAAACTGCAAAGGTCATCCCCGGCTCTGAAAATGTATTTCGGGAATCGCTTGAAAGAACCATAACCGAGAATATACCGTCGATTAAGCGGGTTTTCCTGCTCGAGCGGGGAATACCCTTTAAAAACATATGGGAGATGGCCGCATCCCTGTAGTGTATTAATCTTCGGTACTGTTCCTTTCATGGGTGATAGTCTGAACCGATTATCGTCGGGCGATATGATGCGTGCACCGGTATCATTTTTCTTGATTCTCCGGTCAGGGTGTACGATAAAAGGGATATGAAGAGATATCTCTACACGGCGGTTATTATTCTCGTAATGGTAGTGGCTCTCTCGCTTTATCATATTGTAAAGAGCGGTTATTCACTTCATGATATAATGCATCGCGGAGATGTTACCTGGCGATTGAAGGATCGGGAGATCCGATCTCGCCTCCTGGCCGTACCAATAATACTGTATCATAATATTGACGGGAAAGGTGTTTTTTCACTCTCCCTGGATGTTATGCGGTCCCATTTTCAGCTTCTCAGAGAGAGGGGTGTCAGGGTTATCAGGCTTTCGACATTGACGGAGAGACTGGAGAATCCGAAGCCCTTTCATGATAAGGTTGTTGTAATTACCTTTGATGATGGATTTTTGTCCATGTATACGAAGCTCCTGCCGCTCGCCCGCGAATTCGGCTATCCGATCACTCTTTTTGTCTATACGGATAATATTTATCACCGGGCCGAAAAAAAACTGACATGGGCTGAGCTCCGGGAGCTCGAAGATAGTGGAATAGAGATTGAATGTCACTCCATAAGTCACGCCGATCTGAAGAAGCTTTCCAGAAAAAAAACGCCTGAATCAAAGAGACAATTATTTGAAGAGATATACCTTGCAAAGAGAATCGTGGAACTGTATTTACGAAAGAG
>CAZZCF010000179.1:0-8328 GCA_964652955.1 uncultured Leptospirales bacterium | reverse complement strand
TTTTAAGTAAAATTGATAAAAATTGATCCTTTGCTGATGGCTGGCATAAAAGATGCGTTATACTAGATATACCACTTAATTCTGAAAGCATAACCCGATAAGAGGAGGTTATAAATGAGTATTTGTAAGGATTGCATAAACAGGGAGATTTGTGGAAACAGAAATTTGGAGACGTGTGATCATTATGACGTTCCCTTAACACGTGGTGAGATTCTTGAATTGTTGAGTGATGCTCAAATGAAAGATCCTGCCTATATTCCGCAAATACTTGGTGCAATTAGGAAAACCTATCATATTAATCTCGCATATTAGGTATTACTATCCTTTGGAGTGCCCATTTTTTTAATTAAGAATGGGCACTTGTCATTATAATGCTGTTTATTGGTTCCTTTCACCAGGAAATACCCAAAGCGTGATTGTGTTTTTAAGATGAATGTGCACATTCGCTTCTCTGTTGTTATTCACTTCACAGGGTAATGCTCAAAAACTGCATTTTGGAAGCTCTCTTATGCGCGTATACACCTGACCTGCACTTCTCCCCGCTTGACAAGAGGAATGGGATTTTGATTGCATTTGTCAGTTCTCTTGAAACATCGTGGATAAAAGGAGCACCCGGTTGGTCTTTCGGTGATCGTCGGTACGAATCCGTGAATCGTTTTGAGCCGTTTCCTGTTTTCTCCGATTTTCGGGATCGCATCGATAAGGCCAACGGTATAGGGATGCAGGGGATTGTTAAATATGTGTTGAACGCTTCCGTACTCAACTATTTCGCCGGCGTACATGATTGCGATATCATCGGCAACATTGGCGACTATTCCGAGATCGTGTGAAATGAGAAGGAGTGACATATCCTTCTCATTTTGTATTCTCAGGAGGAGATCCAGAATCTGTGCCTGAATGGTGACGTCAAGAGCAGTGGTTGGTTCATCGGCGATGAGGATTGAGGGTGATGCCGAGAGAGCAATAGCTATCATCACTCTCTGCCTCATGCCGCCTGAGAGCTCATGCGGGTATGCATTGTATCGCAATGCGGGATTCGGTATGCCGACTTTTCTGAGGAGGTCGATGGTTTGTTCTCGCGCTTCGGATTTATTGATATCGACATGCAATCGAATTGTTTCGCTTATCTGGTATCCGATCCTGAAAACAGGGTTCAGAGATGTCATCGGTTCCTGAAAAATCATCGCAATCTCTTTTCCCCTCGTTTTTCTCACCTCCTCCTCGCTCATCCGGAGGATATCCCTGCCCCGATAGCGGATTTCTCCCGAATCGATTCGTCCGGGTGGATATATGAGTCTCAAAATCGAAGATGCGGTAACTGATTTACCACACCCCGATTCACCGACAAGACCGAGCGTTTTCCCATGATATACTGACAGTGAGAGATCCCTGACCGCTAATATGGTCTGATCAGTTACGGAGAAGCTAACATTCAGATTGTTTATTTCCAGAAGTGAATTTTCCATGGCACCTTTACGGCTGCTCTCAGCAGGTATTTCTGAATTGCCCTATTAACAGGGATTCTGTTCTCTCCCTCGATATTCTTTTCGGTTGAACCTTATGGGCACGATCATTTCGTTGAAGCGGTCAGTCGATGGGCTGTAATCGTGATATTCCCCATCGCATAGTCGACAAGATAATAATGGTAATACTTGTTGTACCTCCCGTTGTTGAGTCCACCGAAACCGGTCACGTAATAGGTAACAGTATCCCTCTTTTCAAGACAGTAACTGTTGCTATCACCGGAGAAGACAGCTTTCACCGAATGCTTCTGGAATATCTGATGGAGCTGTTCCGCATTTTCGCAGATGGTGCCCGTTTGACTGTAATTTCTACTGTTCACGATAATCGGATGATAGGTAAAGATGAATGTTGCAGTGGCATGTCTGTTCGTGGCGAGATCCCTTTCCAGCCATCCGCGCTGTCCTTCGCTTATGTGCCCGGGCTTGGAATCAGTCGTATCGAGTACGATGAAGTGGAGCGTCCCGTAGTTAAAAGAGTAATACGTTTTCCGACCCGTGAATTTGCGGTAGAGTCCCGATGAGTTGTTGTGGAGATCCTTTTCGCCTTTTACCGTATGGAGAATGGGATTCAGGAGAGAAACATACCGGAAAAAGTGGACATACTGTCGCGAAACATCACTTCTCCTGACCCCCATCCATTCACTTCCACCGAAGACAATATCACCCAGATGAACGGTAAAAACCGGATTCGCCCGGTTCACCTCATGAAAGAGATATTTTACCTGCTCGCTTACAGCCTGAAAAGGTGAAACGGGATTGGTTTTCCCTATTAACGCGAATCGGAGATAATGGGTATCGCGCTTGGCGGTTCTCGCTCCGCAGGCGATGAAAAAGAACAGGAGGATGAGAAGAGCTGCTCCCCGCTTCCGTGCCGTTTTTCTGTCTGTGATATGCATCATTGAAAAAGTTCTTGTCTCGACATCGAGCTGTACCTATAGTACGCAGGCGGAGCACACATCGGTGAACGGTGCGCTTGGATGTAAGCTTCATCATCGGCTGAAGCGCGCTTCGCTCTGCCCTGCAGATGGCCGCGCGCAGGTCATCGCCTTCTCGGGAGAAACCCTGAGAGGGTGATGAAGGCACCGTCGATTCTCGTCTCTCGCACTGAGCATTACATCTGATGCCAATGAAACTGTCAAGAAAAAGGATATTGATCGTACTATCTCTCGTTACCCTGGTTTATATTGTTTTTCAGGCATTCATTGTCTTCCATGATGATATGAAGCTCTCACAATCTTTCTGGCTGGAGCATCACGGGATCAAGGAGCTTGAAAGGGAGAAGCCGGGCAACTCGGAATACACCGCTCTCGTGAAGGGGATATCGAATCATCACTTCTGGGTATGGCGGATAGCGCTGATTGGTTTTATTGCGCTGGCTTTCTATTATCGGCGTCGAGAGCGGAGGAGGTATATTCTCTTCAGGAATATTATACTGTCTTCCCTGCTGCTACTTCTCCTCGCCGCTGGCCTGCTCACCTGGGTGCTGAAACTCTCTCTCGGGAAACCGCGCCCTTCCAGCGGCATTGCCGAGTACCTGCCCTGGTCTCTCTCGACAAAATATCATTCATTTCCTTCGGGACATACGACGGAAACCTTTTCCTACCTCTTTCCCTATATGTATTTCGTGCGGCGGCATCTGCTTTCAATCGCGCTCGTACTGTACGGAATTGCCATGAGCATGACGCGCGTTCTCCTCGCCGCTCACTTCCTGACCGATGTTCTCTTCGGGATGTATATGACGATTGCTGCAGGACTGATACTATGCGTCTTCATTGAAGAACGATTCGATCCACCTGCTCGCGAGCTCATGCAGAACAGATAACAGGTGATCCTCTCTCACTTCCGTTTGGCAGGCCCTTCAGCGCAAAGAAATAATAACTATCGGTTTGATAAACCGCTGATATCGCAATTTCTGAAAAATGTCTTTATCATTCGAAGCGGACTCTTCTTCGGGGCTGGTTAATCGCTCTGCGAGCTCTTCAATGAAGGTCATCGCCTCGTCTCCCGGCATTCGCCTTCTCCGGAGATATAATCGCATGGCATTCCTCATGTTGATGGGCTCAGAACCAGATAATATCATACTTTTCGAGAGGCGTTATCCGCTCCTGCAGTGATCTCGAAGCGTGAACGGTCATGTTCAGGTCGATGAGAATTGCCGGTAATTCGCCCCTGCGTTTGAGAAAATGCATCGCCTTTTCTTTGCCCATTATAAAGAGTGCAGTCGCATACGCATCGGAGAGGACCGGATCGTTCGTGATGACCGAAACCGACGCAAGGGAGGCTGCGGGGAAGCCGGTTTTCGGATCGATAAGGTGATGATATCGCCTGCTGCGGTGCATCGCGTATCGTTCATAGTCGCCGCTCGTGGCTACGGATTCCATATCGAAGAGGACTATCGCTAGCATAATGTTCTTCTGCCGTGGATGGACGAGTCCGACACGCCAGGGCTTGCCGAATTTTGTGCCGATAACCTGAAGATCCCCTCCTGCCTCAACAATGGCAGCGGTGACCCCCTCTCTCTTCAGGTATTCCACTCCTCGCTGAATGGCGTATCCCTTTGCAATACCGCCGAGGCCGATCTTTGTGCTTCGATTTTTCAGGAAAATGGTACGCCGTGCTCTATCAATCTGTATATGCCGATAATTGAACGCCGGGAGCAGTCGGTCGATTTCTCTCTGTTTCGGTGGTATGAACGGTCTTTTGCTGAAGCTCCAGAGCGGAGAGAGGGTCGCAAAGGTGATATCGAAATTACCATCTGTTTCTCGCGATATGGCACAGGAGCGTTCTATCATGGTGATGGTTTCTTCGCTGACTGAAACCGGTTTCTCATGGGCAAGGGTATTTATTCGATGGATATCGCTCTCCTGCCGGTAGGGGCTCATCCGCGCTTCTATCTCCTCAATCCGGGAGTAGGTTCCCTCGGCGATACGGGTGAATGCGTTCTCAGAAGTTGTAATCACCGTAAGCGTGACGAGCGTCCCGAGCTGTGATCTGCTCACTCGATAGAGGCGTTCCTCGCGGCAGGAGCTCATGAGAGAGAGTGAGAGTATGGCCAGGAGAATGGAGATCAATCGTTTCATTGTTTCGGTACATATCCTGTGCGATGAATCGATGCGGCGCGCCATTATTTTATTTCTTGACTCTTCTGTAAAGATAATATTTGTGTGAACACCTGAAACGGGAAAGCCGGTCAGATGATGTCCCGAACTGCTCCCTTTCGGGCAGAAGCAGGGAGCGGGGGCGTCCGTGCTGAGCCTGTCAGATGACGTTTCGATGGGGAAGAGGTGCCATGGATCTGTCAGTGGACATTGGCGGAATCACGCTGAAAAATCCTATTACCATTGCTTCCGGCACCGGCGGCTATGGGGAGGAATTGGCGCAGTTCATTGATATCTCCCGACTGGGAGCACTCTTCACCAAGGGATTATCGCTGGAGCCCCGTCCCGGAAACAGAGGTCATCGTATCATCGAGACCCCCTCGGGAGTATTAAATTCCATCGGTCTTGAAAATGTCGGTGTGAAGCGATTTCTGGAAGAAAAGATACCCTTTCTGAGAGAGCGAAACGTGAGGGTAATACCTAATGTGGCCGGCCATTCTGTCGATGAGAATGTCGAGCTGTGCGGGATTCTTTCAGGAATCGATGGTGTTGATGCTCTCGAGCTCAATGTTTCCTGTCCGAACGTCAAAGAGGGAGGAATTGCCTTCGGAACGAATGCTGAGCTCCTTGCTGAGCTGATCGAGCGGGTTCGGGCGGTTACCAATGCTGTGCTCATTGTCAAGCTCTCTCCGAATGTCGATGATATAGCCGGATTTGCCCGTATCGCGAAAATTGCGGGAGCTGATGCTGTCTCTGCCGTCAATACCTATCTCGGGATGAAGATTGATATCGAGAGGGGGAAACCATACTTCGATGGGATCGTCGCAGGGCTGAGTGGACCGGCAATCCGCCCCCTTGCAGTGAGGAGTGTCTTTGAGATATATAAAGAGGTTGATATACCAATCATCGGAATGGGTGGTATAAGCAGTATCGAGGATGTTCTTGAGTTCATTATGGCGGGGGCATCGGCGGTATCAATCGGCACGATGACCATGGTGAGTCCACAGCTCCCCATTGCATGTCTGGAGATGCTCGAGAAA
Source organism: uncultured Leptospirales bacterium (assembly GCA_964652955.1). Taxonomy (GTDB): domain Bacteria; phylum Spirochaetota; class UBA4802; order UBA4802; family JAKQUI01; genus CAZZCF01. The sequence continues at coordinate 2,667 of CAZZCF010000179.1, read as the reverse complement.
TTTCTCGAAGAACGGCATCTCTCCATCGGGGAGCTCGTCGGCATGGCCCATTGAGTTCGCCCGGAGCGACTTCCCGACAGAGAAGATTCGCGGGTGTGCGCGAGCGTGGAGCAATTCCAGGAGGTGAATATACTATTATGAAGTACTGGAACAAACGGCTGAAAGGGATGCGTGAATATATTCCGGGAGAACAGCCGAATAATCTCACTGATGTTATAAAATTGAACACCAATGAGAATCCCTTCGCTCCCTCGGAAGCGGTTGTTGCCGCGATGAAAAAAGCGTGTGGCCAATCACTAAACCGGTATCCCAATCCGACAGCCCTTTCAGTGAGGGAGATATTTGCGAAAAATACCGGATTGCATGTTGACAATGTCTTTGTTGGCAATGGCTCGGATGAGATATTCACCCTCTTATTCCGCGGTTTTATCGATTCGGGAGATCTGGCTGCATTCCCCTATCCTTCCTATTCGCTTTACTATACCATGGCTGAAGCCAATGGAATTGACTATGATAAAATACCGCTCGATGAGCATCTGGATGTTCAATTTGATGATTTTCTCAAAAAGGACTACCGGCTGGTCATTGTGGCCAATCCGAACAATCCAACGGGGAAGGGATGTGCTGTTGAGAGCATCAGTTCATTTCTCGAAAAGTTCAGGGGGCTGCTCGTTGTTGATGAAGCGTATGTTGATTTTTACGGGGAGTCCGTGATTGATCTCGTCGGGCAATTTGAAAATATTATCGTCACCCGATCCTTTTCGAAATCGTATTCGCTCGCCGGATTGCGGGTGGGGCTTGCCGTTGCGGCCGGTGATATCATCGAGGGGCTGTTGAAGCTCAAGGATTCCTACAATGTGGATTCGATTGCCGAAGCCGGTGCCCGGGCAGCGCTTCTCGATGAGAAGGGATTCAGGTATACTATTCAGATGCTGCGGAGCAACAAGGAGTACCTCGAGGAGCACCTCGAACAGATTGGCTTTGACATCGTGCCTTCAAAGGCAAACTTCCTCCTGGTGAAGCACCCGGCAATAGATTCCCGGAATCTCTATGAGCGGTTGAAGGAGAGAAATATCCTGATCAGATACTTCGAGGGACCGGTTCAGTCTGAGTACGTGCGGATAACTGTAGGCACCATGATGGAGATCAAATCGCTGTTGAATGAGATGAGAGCTCTAATTTGAGACGAATGATCTTTCCCCGGGTATCGGTAATGACATTGCGCTCGATGACCTCCTCGAGGGTGAGCATGTTATTTTCGTATTTGAGTATATCATCCTCGGCGATCCACAGGGTTACCAGTTCCCGCTTCCCGTTCCGTTCCCATTGAAATCCAGCAACGATGCCCACTATCTCCTTTTCGCGAAAGACACTTTTGCAGGAAAAGAGCACCTGGAGAATATCTGTGAGGTAATGCCTGATAAAAGCCCCCGCGACACTGTGATAGGTCGACCGGGATAATTCCGGTTGTGCTTCTATCTTGATATCAATACCGAGATAGAGTTTTGATTTTGTGTTTTCCCGCTTGTCGTAGTAAAAGCCGATGCTGTGCTTTACAATGGCAAACTGTTTTTCTTCGATGAGGTATCGGGCTATGCCGATGAGGTGCTTGTAATATTTATGATGATAGTACTTCCCATTCGTGGTATACTGATCCTCCTGTACCAGATTTGATTCATAGGTTTTGACCTTTTCGGAATTATAGTTCAATAGTATCCGTTCCCGCTGGCTCATGGATTCACAGGAGGTCAGCATAAAGATCGTTGAAATAATGATTGCCTTGAACATGAATGAGCGCTCCTCCGGAGTTCTCTTCTGGCCTGCGCACTTTCCGATATTCAGTGCTCTTCAGGAATGTTGCATGGCGTATTGTATCACGGTATCGTTTCCCGTCAATTTTTAAAATCATTAATATGGTGTCTGTGCCTCGACGACGGAATGAGGGCCTGTTCACGGATAATCGAGGAGCTGCGAATTGCTTTTTTTTGAACAGAAGAGGGTCGATATAGAAATTGAGGAATTGCCGCGTCTGTGAGTAATCCTTTCTGTACTCTTGTGATCAAACCGGTCGAACGCACGTTTCTCTTCGAGGTGGTTTAACGGAGATACATCGGTGCCGCTTCACGCCAGTTTTTGAGGGATTGTCCATGAGAAAATATATTCTTACCGCGCTCACTTCACTGCTCCTTTCCTGCTCCTCCGCTGAGATAACCTATCATCTCAACGCCGAGGGGGAGCGGGTGTATACCGGATTGGAGAAATTTATCGAGGATTATGCAGAGCGCTACCGGGGGAAGAGAGCAGCCGTGGTCACGAATCACTCAGGGGTGAATTTCAGGCTCAGAAGGAATATCACCCTTTTTCGCGAGAAGGGAATTGAACTTGTTGCTGTTTTCGCTCCGGAGCATGGCATCGACGGCTATCAGAACGTGTATGACACCAGGCAGTACACTGACAGTAATCAGTACAACTGCATCGTCTACAATCTTCATCATCTGAGCGTTCACTCGCTGCGGCATCTCCTCTCAATAGCGGATATCGTTATTTTCGATATTCAGGATATGGGCATGAGATGTTACACCTACATATCCTCGCTGAAGATGGTAATCGACGCACTGCATCGGACGGATACGGAGCTCATTGTGCTGGACCGGCCCAATCCCATCG
>CAZZCF010000178.1:0-8329 GCA_964652955.1 uncultured Leptospirales bacterium | reverse complement strand
TGAAGGCACTGCAGGAGAACCTCAAAGTAGTTACCATCGGATATCGGAAGGGAACCTTCTCGAAGCTTGATTTCCTCAGGGCCAAGGTCGCCTATTCGAATGAGCGAACAAAGCACATCAATGCCGAAAATGACTTTCTCAGCGCACGTGCTGCGCTGAATATACACATGGGCAGGGAGATTGATGCCCAGGTGCCCGTCAACGAAGGTGTTCTCGTTGTTGATACGAGCGAGCTGTCGTCAATACCCTTCGAGGAGAAGAATGAGAAGGCGTTTATCGGGGAGATGATAGGCGAATCGCTTCGAAACCGTCCGGAGGTGATCCAGATTACGAAGAAGCGGGAGATAGAGTCGCATAGCGCCTCTGCGGCTGCTTCGATATATCTGTGGCCGAGCTTTTTTATCACCGGTAATTACGGTACAACAAAAGTAATTCCGCGCAAGCAGGATGGCAAAACGACAACAACAGGCGATCCGCAGACCGATGCTATCTTACAGATGCTCAATGAGAGTATGAAACAGAGCTATTCACCCACGGGATGGAACACCTCATGGTCGATAACCTTTGGAGCAACCTACCGATGGGGATCGCTCTCGCCGGCTGATCCCTCTCATGCACAGCGAAAGCAGTACCGGAGCAGAGAACGTCAGGAAGAACTCAGAATGCAGGACTTCATTCGTTCGGTCAGGCTCGAGGTGCAGAACGGATTCCTCAAATTGAAATCGGCGAAGAACTCAATTGAGTCCCAGAAGGGGAATATTGAAACTGCCGAGGAGTCCTTGCGGGTTTCGATTATTCAGTTCAGAAACGGAATTATTGATAATACCAAGCTGCTGGAGGCGAATGTAGAGCTCACCACCGCGAAGACTCTTTACATCGAGTCGCTCTATGACTATCAGGTGTCAAAGGCGGAATTGAACCGGGCTATCGGAAAGGACTATTTTACCTTTCGGTAATATCATCGTTGGAGACAGAGAAATTGATGAAACGAAGAATCCTCTATATCGTATTCGCCCTTATTGCCGGTATTGTGGTATACCGGCTGGCTCAGTTTACTCTCTCGAAGTTTTCTCAGGTCGAGGAGAAAAAGGTTAGGAAGATACCGGTGAAAGCGGTTGCCGTGAAGCGTCGGGATCTGGTCACCCGGATCGAATTAACCGGGGATATTGTGGGAACTGAAGTGGTGCGGGTTTTCTCACAGGTACCGGGGAAGGTTCATTCCATACGCGTGAAGGAGGGACAACGGGTCTCAAAGGGGGCGGTTCTCTTCAAGATCAATCGGGATATTGTTGGCATGGAATATATGCTCGCCCTGGTTGAATCGCCCATCAGCGGCTATATCGGTGAGATTACCGTCGACAGGGGGATGACTATTTCACCGACCACCCCCCTGGCACAGGTAGTGAGCATGTACACCGTTGAAGCGGTGATTCATGTCATGGAGGAGAAGATCAATCTTGTGCGGGTCGGGATGCCGGCAGTCATAACCGTGGAGGCTTTTCCGGAAAGGGAGTTCAGAGGGAGGGTCTATAAGAAGAGCGCGGTTCTGGATCAGGTCAGCCGAACTCAGGAGGTGCGCGTTCTCATACAGAATAACAACCTCGCACTGAAGCACGGGATGTTTGCCAATGTCAGCGTTATCACCGGAAGGACGGAGGATGCTGTTACCGTCCCGGTGGATGCAGTCTTTACCGAAGGGAAAGAGAGCTTTGTCTTTACCGTGTTTGAGGGGAGGGCGGTTCAAAAGGAGGTTCGTACCGGCATCACTGTTGAGAATTTCACCGAGATTACATCGGGCGTTGAGGAGAACGAAATCGTCATCACCCTTGGACATGAAAATGTAGACGAAGGGAGTGAGCTTCTGGTCTATCGGGAGGATGTGGATGCCGCTGAAGAGAAAACTTCTGCACAAAAGGAGAAGCAGCCATGAAGCTGTCCGATCTCTCGGTGAACCGCTCCATTACCGCCATGATGATATTCGTGGCGCTTCTCGTTCTCGGTTTCGTGAGCTACACGAAGATGCCACTCGACTTCTATCCCGACATCGAGTTCCCCGTTGCGGTGGTGATTACCGATTATCCCGATATCGGCCCGAAGGAGGTTGAGAACACGGTGACCCGTCGCATCGAGGAGTCCCTTGCCGGCATCAATAACGTCGAGACTATCTCTTCCACCTCGAAAGAGGGGAATTCCATGGTGGTGGTGCAATTCGTCTGGGGTACCGATATGTCTTCAGCGGTTTCAGATATCCGAGAGCGCATCGATATCCTGAAGGGGCTCTTCCCCGATGAGGTTGAGATGCCTATCGTGTTGAAGTTCGATGTCTCCCTTATGCCGATTATGGTCCTCTCGGTTTCGGGAGATCGCGATATCTCATTTCTTCGTGCCTATGCCGAGGATAATCTCGAGAACCTCTTTGAACAGATAGACGGTGTCGCGTCGGCGCATATAAGCGGCGGAGAGAAGGACGAGGTTAAGATCGAACTGGTCAAGAACAGAATGGATGCCTATGGCATTTCCATTGATACGGTGGTGCAGGTATTACGTATCGAGAATATGAATGTAGCGGGGGGTGATGTGAGCACGCCCAATAAGAAATACACCCTCCGCACCACTGGTGAGTTCAAGAATCTGGATGATATCAGAAATGTCGTGGTGACGGTCAAGAACGGAACGCCGGTGTACATCAAGGATATCGCCCGAGTATATGAAGCACCGGGTGAGCGGACAGATGTCGTCCGTCTCAATGGTGAGCCCGGTGTTATTATCCGGCTGAACAAACAGTCTGATAAGAACACGGTACTGGTCGCCCGGAATATCATGGAACGATTGGAAGAGATAAGGAGAATCCTGCCCAAGGATATTACCATCACTCCTTTTTTCAATCAGGCCGAGTATATTGAGCGCTCAATTGAGAACGTCATTGATAATGCGATACAGGGTGGAATCATCGCTATCCTTGTTGTTTTCATCTTTCTCAGGAATATCCGTTCTGCCCTTATCCTGGGTCTCTCCATACCGATCTCCATTATAACAACCTTTATCGTTATGTACGCTTTTGACATTACGCTGAATATGATGTCGATGGGGGGGCTCGCCATCGGAGTTGGAATGCTCATCGACAACTCCATCGTCATCATGGAGAATATTTTTCGATTTCGTGAAAAGGGTGCCCGTCCGACCGAAGCAGCGAAGCTCGGCGCGGATGAGATGGCCATGGCGATAACCGCATCAACCCTGACGACAATCTGTGTTTTTATTCCCTTCTTCTTCACTGAAGGGCTTGCCGGGCAGCTCTTCAGGGATATGGCGCTTACCATCACCTTTTCTCTTCTCTGTTCGCTCCTGGTTGCTCTGACGCTCATCCCGATGATGACCTCCCGGTATATCAGAGCCCTTCGGCATGAATTTACCGGACGGTTTGCTTTTATGAATAATATTCTCAACTGGAGTGAACAATCACTGCAACAACTCGAGGAGTTCTATTCGAAGGCCATTCGGTGGGCGCTCGGTCATCGCAAACAGGTTGTTCTCTACACCGTCCTGGCGATTGTTATCGGTATCGCCCTTCTTCCGATAACCGGCATGGAATTCATGCCGGAGCAGGACGAGGGGAGAATTACCGTTATGGCCAAGCTCCCGGTGGGAACCAATCTCGATACGACCGAGGAAGCCCTCAAGCAGGTTGAGGAACGGGTCAAGAAGGTGCTTCGGAAGGATGAGTATCGAGTCATCAGCACGCGGGCGGGCTATGGCGAGGGCTTTGCCGCGGCATTCGGGGAGACGACCGATCATTCCGGGAAACTGGAGGTACGGCTCGTTCCCCAGTCTGGGCGTGATCGTTCACAGCAGGAGCTGCGTAAAGTCATCCGTGAGGAGCTCGTTGGTATTCCCGGTGTTATATTCAACTTTTTAGGGAGTGGAACCGGCGGCAGCCGGGTCATGGGGATTGGCGGTGCGCAGATATCCATTGAGGTGTACGGATATGATCTGGAACTCTCGAGACAATATACACGGGAGATAGTCGAAGCAATAAAGGGGATACCGGGCTTGAAGGATATCGACATCTCGCGGGAGGAGGGATTGCCTGAAAAGGTCATTGTCGTTAATCGCGAGAAGGCGTCGAAGATGGGACTCAACGCGACACACATTGCCAATCATATCAAAGATAACGTGGGGGGGAAGGTGGCCACCACCTACCGGAAGGAGGGAAAGGAGTACGATGTGATGGTTCGCCTTCGCGAAGAGGATCGGAAAACGGTAGAGGATATACAGCAGATCCTGATGAATACGCCGGTCGGCGTGCAGGTGCCGATCGGAAATATCATTAAAATGGTTACCTCGAGCGGTCCCTCCACCATCGAACGGAAGCAGCAGGAGCGGGTTGTCTATATCAACTGTCAGGCTGAAGGCCGTGATCTCAACTCAGTAGTTAGCGACATTCAGGATAAGATAGACATGCTTGTCAAGCCGCCCAACTTCTTTGTTGATATTGCCGGCGCCTATAAGGATATGCAGGAATCATTCAGGGACCTGGCTCTCGCCCTGCTCCTTGCGATCGTGCTCATATATATTATCATGGCGTCGCAGTTCGAATCCTTTTCAGCTCCCTTTATCATCATGTTTGCCGTTCCAACGATAATTTTCGGTGTCATGTTCTTTCTCTTCCTGACCGGGACCACCTTCAATGTCGTCTCATTCATGGGCGTTTTAATGCTCTCCGGCATTGTCGTTAATAACGCTATTGTCTATGTCGATTATGCGAATATTCTCCGGGCACGCGGGTTAACCCTTCACGAAGCGCTCATTGAGGCGGGGAAGAAGCGGCTCCGACCCATTCTCATGACAACCTTCACCACCATTCTCGCGCTGGTGCCCATGTCACTGGGAATCGGGGAGGGCTCCGAGCTCTCGGCCCCGCTCGCCCGGTCGGTCATTGGCGGTTTGAGCTCCTCTTTTGTTTTCACCCTGATATTTATCCCGGTCGTCTATTCCCTCTTCGAGTCGCTGAGAAACCGGCTGCGAGAGAGACGCCGATTGAAGAGGATATAAGACACGATGAGAGAGGTTATATGGTACTCCTGTTTATAGTATACAATAATGCGGTGGATGAGGAGATGGTCGAGATTGTGAAGGAGCTCGCTGGTGGCTACACGAAGTTTATCGGCGTTCAGGGCGAGGGGAGCCACGAGCCGCAGCTCGGCACGCATATCTGGCCCGGTATCAATAACTGTCTCATGGTTGCAGTGGAACGCACGGGAATGAAGAAGATTGTCGATTCGATTGATTGGCTGTGCGAGAAATTTCCCGATGTCGGTGTCAGGATCTTCTCAACGCAGCTAAAGCAGATCAGGTGACGGGACTCAGGGAACGGACACAGGTGATGATATCTGCCGTCGAGCAACCCGGCGGGAATACCTCATGGATGCCCATTCCCTTTAACGTGCGTGCATCATCGGGAGGGATAATACCGCCGACAATAACCGGCAGCTCCCCGAGGCCGGCTTGCCGGAGCTTCTCAGTGATACGGGGGAGTATGGTCATATGCCCCCCCGAGAATATGGAGAGGCCGACCATGTCGACATCCTCCTGCAGGGCGGCCGCAACCACCTCTTCTGCGGTTGTCTGCAGCCCCAGAAATATCACCTCGATTCCCGCATCCCTGAGGGCCTGCGCTACCAGGTAAACGCCGCGATCGTGGCCGTCCAGTCCCGGCTTGGCAAGGAGTACCCGTATGGTACGCTTTCCGTTTTTCATCGTTCAACGCCCCCCTTTGTCCCCTGTGAAGAAGGCATGCAGGTATTCATCATCTCCTCAATCGTCGCATAGGCATGGGCGGCCTCGACAAAGGGAAGCATGACATTCTCCTGTGCTTCGACCGCCTCCCGTAAACGCTCGAGCGCTCTCTCCACTTGTTGCATATCACGGTTCGTTCTGACCGCAGCAAGATTCTTCTTCTGCAATTCTTCATGGTAAGGATCGATTTTCAGGATTTCAATGGGCAGCTCGTCCTCTTCGACCTCATGGCAATTCACCCCGACGATAAAGTGTTTCTTCGTTTCGACTTCCCTCTTATACGCATAGGCGGCATCCTGTATCTGTTTCTGCACCCATCCGGTTGATACTGCCTGTACCATTCCGCCATTCTCGTCAATCTCTTCGAGAATGGCGACTGCCTCCTCCTCCAGTTCATCGGTGAGCTTTTCAATGCAGTAAGAGCCACCGAGCGGATCGACGGTATTGGTAACGCCGCTCTCAAGGGCGATGATCTGCTGTGTGCGCAGCGCCGTTCGAACGGCTGTCTCCGAAGGGAGGGCATAGGCCTCGTCCATTGAGTTAGTATGGAGCGAGTTTGCCCCTCCCAGAACGGCGGCGAGCGCCTGTATGGTGGTGCGGATTACGTTGTTCATCGGCTGCTGGGCGGTCAGGGAGCAGCCCGCGGTCTGTACATGGAACCGGAGGAGCCAGCTCAGAGGATTCTTTGCCTTGAAGCGCTCGCGCATAATACGCGCCCAGAGCCGGCGGGCGGCGCGGTATTTGCATATCTCCTCGAGGAAGTCGTTATGAGCATTGAAGAAAAATGAGAAGCGGGGCGCGAACTCGTCGACGGCGAGCCCCCGCTTTTTCAACGCCTCTGCGTAGGCAATGGCACTGCCAAAGGTGAAGGCGATCTCCTGTGCTGCAGTGGAGCCCTTTTCTCGAATCTGATAGCCGATGAAGCTGATGGGATTCCACCGGGGAATGTTTCGTACGCAGAATTCGATGACGTCAACGGAGATCCGGAAGAGGTCAAGGAGGTTGAAGCGGGAAAGGTGTACGGTATAGTAGAGCGAGACGATATCGTTCTGCAGTGTTCCCCGAAGTGCATTGAGGGGACTGTTCCTCTTCTCGGCAAGGGCGAGGAACATTGCCATAATAACCGCTCCGGCGGTTATGAGTGAGGTGGAGGTGGCCGCAATATCGATACCGTCAAATATCACCTCTATATCCCTGAGCGAATCGACCGGGACGCCGTCCTTCCCGACCTCTCCCGCACAGAGCGGATTGTCGGAGTCGAGGTGATAGTGTGTTGGAAGATCGAAGACGAGATTGATGCCGGTCTGCCCCTCACGTTGCAAATACTTGAGGCGGGAATTGGTTTCTTCGGGAGTCGCAAAGCCGGTCACCTGCCTCCTGGTCCAGAGCTTCCCCCGATAGCCGGTGGGCATCACGCCCCGGGTGAAGGGGTAGGCTCCCGGAAAGCTGATATCCCTGAGATAGTCCTTCTCTGAAACATCGAGTGGGGTATAGAGCCGGTTGAGCTCCCTGCCCGAAAGGGTTTCGAAGCGATCCTCCCGCTCGGGCCATTTCCTGAGAATAGGGGTCAGCACCTCCCGTTCCCACTCCTCCTTTCCCTTGCGAATGAGCTCGATTTTTTCTTTACTGTACATGCTGTTCTCCCGATTGATGCCTTCTCCTCAATTTTATCTCTTGTCCTGAAGGGCAATCCCCCTGATGAAAAGATCGAATGCCAGATCCAGCGTCTCCTTCAGGTACACCTTTCGTGCATCGAGCGCTCTTTTGCTCTCCTCCCATATGACCATTCCCGAGAAGAGACTCCAGATGATGTCAGCGAGAGCAACGGGATTCTCCTCTCTGAACAGCTGCTGTTGAATTCCATCTTCGAATATATCCGCAATCGTTTGCAGGGCGTGACCGGCGAACTCCTTGATCTCTTCAATAAGCTCGGATGATATATTTTTATACACCTCGCTGGTCTGGAAGTGAAAGACGTTCATGAGCATCAGCGGATCGCGTGCATAGATGTCCAGGAGCATCTCCTTCACAGAGATAAGTAATCTCATCGGATTCTTCTCTTTGCTTTCCTTTATGCGGTTTAACTGCGCGAGAAGGTTTTCCAGCAGTTTGAGGCTCAGCGCGGCGTGAAGCTCCTCCTTGCTGCTGAAATAGAGATAGAGGGTCGAGGGGCTCAGCTCGATATCCTGAGCAATCTCCTCCATGGTCGTGCCGTTGAATCCCTTGGAGCTGAAGTGCTTCTTCGCAGCATCGATTATCATCTGTCGCCGCTCGTTCTTTTCCCGTGCCCTTCTCTCCGATATTCCCATAAGTATCCCCGTCGATTTATGAATATATTCATATAATAAATATATTCATAAAATGAATATATTTATTAGTCAATAAAAAATGAAAAAATATGTTGGGTTTTTTTATTATGCTTTTTAAGTATTCTCAATTAATTATGCTCTAATAGGGCATTTCAATATCCACATTCGTCCACAGCAAATATCATCTCAGGGGACTTCTAAAAACTATTAATATGATGTCCCCT
>CAZZCF010000177.1:0-8354 GCA_964652955.1 uncultured Leptospirales bacterium | reverse complement strand
AGGAGCGCGAGCGACGAAGTTAACTCCGTTCATTAAACGTCTTATTGAACTGATCGGAGATTGTACCCACAAAGGTGCTTCAGATGTCAATAGAGAGGGGCTCCCTTCGAATAAAATTTATAGACAGAACACTGCCGTGACGATAGATTAATAATCAATCAGACATCGCTGGTTTTATAATAGAATGGAATTCATTCCACCTGCCGCTGAATCGGCATCGTGAAGAGTAGGAACAGGTAACGGGGGTGCACATCATGAAAATTGCTGCTGACATGAGCGAGCTTATCGGGAGAACACCGCTGGTAAGGCTCAATCGGGTAACCGAGGGGTGCGCGGCAACGGTTGTTGGCAAGCTGGAATTCTTCAATCCCTGTAGCTCGGTGAAGGACCGTATCGGTTCTGCGATGATAGTTGATGCCGAAAAGCGGGGGATCATCGATACGGAAACCGTCATCATTGAGCCGACCAGCGGAAATACCGGTATCGGTCTCGCCCTGATGTGTGCGGTACGGGGGTATCGCCTTGTTATTGTTATGCCTGAGAGCATGAGCATTGAGCGGAGAAAGCTTCTCAAATCATTCGGTGCCGAGCTCGAGCTCACGCCGGCTGCCGATGGCATGCGGGGAGCAATCAAAAGATCCGAGGAGCTCGCAAAGGAGTTCGAGAAAGCGTTTATCCCCCAGCAGTTCAGGAATCCGGCGAATCCCGGTATACACCGGAAAACCACAGCCGTTGAGATCTGGAATGATACCGAAGGGAAAGTCGACTTTATCGTTGCAGGTGTGGGAAGCGGTGGTACCATAACAGGCGTGTCAGAGTTCTTGAAACAGCAAAAGCCGGAATGCAGGGCCATAGCCGTTGAACCCGCTGATTCTCCCGTTCTTTCAGGGAAACCTGCCGGACCGCACAAGATTCAGGGGATCGGCGCAGGATTCATACCCGATGTGATGAACGTGAAAATCATCGATGAAATAGTTCAGGTGCAGAACGAGGATGCCTTCCGCATGGCGAGGAGACTGGCGAAAGAGGAGGGAATTCTCTGCGGTATTTCGGCAGGTGCGAATGTTCACGCCGCAGTTTCTGTCGGGCGGCGGCGCGAGAACAAAGGAAAGCTCATCGTCACGATTATCTGTGATACCGGTGAGCGATATCTGAGCACGTCCCTTTTTGAAGAGTGAGAGGAGATTGCTGCGATGATCGGGAGAGCAACCGGGAAAGAGCTGAATATGCAGAAGAAGATCAGCGATGTCGTTGAGGCGCTCTGCAGGCCCAAATCGTATAAATCGGTATACCACCGGTCGAATCACAATGCGCCGATGCCATCTGTTGAGGACCTCACCGAGATTGTCGATCTGCTCCGGTCGGTGCTCTTCCCCGGCTATTTCGGCAACGCCGATGTGAAGCCGGAGACGATGCGCTATTATCTCGGTGCAGCGGTGGACAGAGTCTTCCTCCTCCTCTTCGAGCAGATCAAGCGCGGGTTCTGCTTCTTCTGCACGCTCGATGAATCGGCATGTGAGAATTGTGATCGGAGAGCGCGATCTATTACCGGTGAGTTTCTGAGCAGGCTGCCGAATGTCCGGTCTCTCCTCTCGACCGACGTTATTGCAGCATACGAGGGCGATCCCGCTGCCAAGAGCCCGGGTGAGGCTGTTTTCTGCTATCCCAGCATCGCCGCGCTCATCAATTACCGCATTGCTCACGAGCTCTACGAGCTTGACGTGCCGCTCATTCCGCGCATTATCACCGAGATGGCACATTCGAGGACCGGAATAGACATCAATCCCGGTGCCCGGATCGGGAAGCGGTTTTTCATCGATCATGGTACCGGCGTGGTTATCGGCGAGACGTGCATTATCGGGAACAACGTCCGGCTGTATCAGGGGGTGACCCTCGGCGCGAAGAGCTTTCCCCTCGACGGGAACGGCAACCCCATCAAGGGAACTCCCCGGCATCCCATCGTCGAAGACGACGTCATCATATACTCCGGGGCGACCATTCTCGGGAGGGTGACTATCGGAAAAAAATCCGAGATCGGCGGCAACGTCTGGATTACCCACGATGTCCCTCCGGGAACCAGGGTGATACAGGGGAGCGCCGAAGAGTATTTTCACGAGGAGGGTTCGGGAATATGATGAAGATACTCTTTCTCTGTACCGGCAACTCATGCAGGAGCCAGATGGCCGAAGGGCTGGCCCGATCGCTGAAGAGCGATATTTTTGAAGCATATTCGGCGGGAATCGAGCCGAAAAAACTCGATCCGAGAGCCGTTCAGGTGATGAAGGAGATCGGCATCGATATATCGAATCATCGCTCGAAGCATGTTGATGAGCTCAGGGATATCGAGTTCGATTATGTTATTACGGTCTGCGGTCACGCAAACGAGAATTGCCCCGTGTTCCCCGGCAAAACCAGAGTGGCTCACTTCGGGTTCGAGGACCCGCCGAAGCTCGCAGAAGGGGCCAGAAGCGAGGAGGAAGCGCTGAACCATTACCGGCGGATACGTGATGAGATACAGTCACTGGTGGAGCGCCTTCCCGGAGTTCTTGACGAGACCGTCGATTCGGGAAATTCCCTCTCAATCGATATCACCCTGAAATAGCGCTACCCGATTCTGTTGCGTTATCAGGTTGATGCATTTCACAATCCTCGCGTGCTTTGCCTGTGGAAATAAGTTGTTGAAATTATTGTTCACGTTGAATGATTATGGTAGCTTATTACTTAAAAGTATTATTTTTATGGCATCCGAATTGTATAACAGCTTTCCGAAACAACACAGGAAAATCCTTTTGCGTTTATCGATAATACTCATTGCGGTGATCTTTCCCTCCCAAGATATCTTGCCGGTTCAGAAAAAATGTACTATCATTATAATGAACGGGAAGAGTCAACCGGTTATTCTGAAGGCTGAGCTTGCGCTGACCTATCGGGAGCGTGCGCGGGGATTGATGTTCAGAAAAAAACTGGGTGCCAATGAGGGGATGCTCTTCGTATTCGCAACGGCGCGCTACCGGAATTTCTGGATGAAGAACACGTTCCTGCCGCTCAGCATCGCCTATATCAGTAAAGACGGCATTATCAATGAGATATATGATATGAAACCGCTTGATACTTCGCGGACATATCCCTCGCTGCAACCGGCTCAATACGCATTAGAGGTAAACCGCGGCTGGTTCCGAAGGAATAACATCAAGAAGGGGTGCAAAGTACTGCTGAATGGATGCATCGGTCAATAGAATCCTGCCATCGCTTGAAGATCGGGCGCTCCTTATCGGGATACGATTTCCCGGGCAGGAGATCAAACTCGTCGAGGATTCACTTGATGAGCTGAAGCTCCTGGTCAAGACTGCCGGAGTGCTAACCGTCGACTCGCTCATTATCAGGAGGGAACGGCTCGATCCCGCAGTTATTATCGGCAAGGGGTATGTCAAAACCATCGGAGAGATGATAAGAGAGAAGGGCATCAGGCTTATCGTCTTCGATCTGAATACCATCAGACCGGCGCAGGTGAGAAATCTCGAGGAAACGCTCAAGGTCCGGATTATCGGGAGAACCGAGATAATCCTCGACATCTTTGCGAGGCGGGCCCGCAGTTCCGAGGCGAAGATACAGGTGGAGCTCGCACAGCTGCAGTACATTCTTCCCCGTCTCAAGGGATTGGGAGGAGTGCTCTCGCGACTGGGTGGCGGTATCGGTACCAGAGGGCCCGGAGAAAAGATGCTCGAAACAGACCGGCGGCATGTTCTCAGGAGAATTGCAACCCTGAATGAGAAGCTGCGGAAGATATCCAAGCACCGGAAGCTCATTCGAAAATCCCGAAGCAGGGAGATGCTCGGTGCGGTGGTCGGCTACACGAATGCAGGGAAGTCGACCCTTATAAACAAACTCGCACATGATGATCTCTTCGTGGAGGATAGGCTCTTTGCAACGCTGGATGCCTATACGAGGATGGTGTATCTCAACCGTGAAATCAGAGTGCTTCTCACCGACACCGTAGGGTTCATACGAAATCTCCCGTCAAATTTGATCGAGGCGTTCAAATCAACCCTCGAGGAGATCGGGAATGCTCATTTCCTGGTTCACGTCATCGACAGTACCGCTCGGGACAGTGCCGGGAACATCTCCACCGTTGAGCAGGAACTCCGCTCACTAGGTTCGAACAACAAGCCGATGATACTGTTCTTCAATAAGGTCGATGCTCTTCGGGATGAATGTATTGAGCGGATCGGCAATGCATATCCCGATGCCATTATCGGTTCTGCTCTTCATGGCACCGGGCTCGATCTTCTTAAGAACAGAATGCAGGAGATCTGTGAGCATCTGAGCAGTTTACAACCGGTCTGAGATCCCCCTTCTTCGGAAGTTCACTCTGCTAAAGATATGGTTTATTTTAACCGATCTAATAATCATGAAGGAAAAAATATCGACACTCATCACCGTGATTATCTTCCTCACGATGGTAGGCCTCATAACCTACGAGTACAACGCCAAAGCACAGAAGCGGGAAAACCGGACGGTAACGGCGGAAATCGAACGGGTTGAGAATTCAATCATCATTCACGGTATTGACATGGTTTCCGATGCCCCGATGGCTGATGAGGATCCTGATGATGCGATGGGATCGATCATATATGATGACTCCTTTAAAGATACCATTATCGACTACGAGATGATGAAGAGAAACGGTATCAGTGGAGTCAGAACGAAGATAGCCCGCACAAGAGATGACACAACCGAGTATGATAAAGCGCTTATCGAAACACTGGCGCAGAGGGATGCTCGATGGCATGTCACCCGGCACCGGATACGAAGCGGTGAGAATCTGTGGAAGATCGCACGCCGCTTCGGGACCGACTATCGGCTCATCATCAAGTTGAATTATATCGAAAATCCCGATATGCTGAGGCCGGGAAATAGTATCTATATTCCCAACAGAAGGGGCATCAGCTACACGGTTAAGCGGGGTGATTCACTATCTGCAATTGCGAAGCGTCATTCGGTAACAAAAAAGAAAATTATATCACATAACAGCTTATCAAACAGTTTCTTGCGTATCGGCACAAAACTCTTTCTCCCCGATGCCCGGAAGCCGGTGATTGCGGAGAGGCCGATGCAGCAGCAGAAAAAGACGAAGCGGAGAATACTTGCCACAGGCAGGAAGACGTTTCACTGGCCGCTTCGCGGCAGAATTACCTCGACATTCGGGAAGCGTACGGATCCCTTTACCGGAAAGAAGAAGTTTCACTGCGGATTGGATTTAAGCGCGCGAGTCGGCACACCGGTGAAGGCCGCGAAAGAGGGGAAGGTTATTTTCAGCGGGTGGAAAAATGGATACGGGAATGTTGTCATTATCAAACATGATGATGGGTACATCACCGTTTACGCTCATAACAGGAATAATGCTGTTGCCGTCGATGAGAGCATTCAGACGGGGCAGGTCATAGCTTATTCCGGAATGACGGGAGCCGTTACGGGGGCGCACCTGCATTTCGAGATTCGAAAATATCTCACACCACTCAATCCACTGAGGTTTCTGAAATAGATGAGAGGATATTTCCCATATCTCAGAGCACTCTCGCTTGTCTGCCTGTTCCTGCTGTTCACGGCGAGCGGTTCCCGTGCCGTTATGCTGCAGGCGCCCGCCCCTCAGCGGATGAAGGTATTCTACTCCGAAACGGATTTCGAGGGATGGGATGCGGTTCTGAAAGGCAAGATAATCTCGCTCGGCATCAGGGAGGATGCGCACAAAAACGATCTCATGAAGATTGCTCAGGATAAGACGAAAGCAACCATACGTCTCTCTGATCGAGAGGGGATCAAGGTTGGAGATACTCTCCTGGTAATCAACCAGAGAAACCTGGTCGTTGCGAGAATAGAGGTTGCATCGATATTCAAGAGCAGGTCTTTCGGTTACCTTCTCGTCGGGTATGGCAATCTGCGACTGGCAAATCCCGAACATCGGGTCGTGCAGCGAGCTGATGAGGAGATATCAAAATATGCTTTTATCTACAAATCACGTGGAGATTATCACAACGAGATTGGCAATACCGGCAAGTCAATAAGTTTTTATAAGCGGGCAATCGAGCTCGATCGGAAAAATCCCGAGGCGCATCTCTCACTGGGCCGTATCTATCTGGAAAAAAACCTTCTCCAGTTTGCCTTGAAGGAGTTTGATGCCGCCTATAAGGAGATGCGGAGACTCTACGACAATGAAGATAAATACCTGCTCCTTAAAAGCATGGTCGATGCGAGATATCAGGGTATTCGCTATTACCGATTACCCTCTTCGTTGAAAGAAACGTTCAAGAAAGAGGGTATACAATACTGCACGGAGGCGCTGGAAATTTATCCGAAGTCGAAGGAAATCCACTTCCTTCTCGGGATGCTTTACTTTATCAAACCGGAACCATCAGATGTTAAGGCAAAGAACCAGTTCCTCAAGGTCATTGAGATGGATCCCGAGAATGTTGAGGCATACGTTCATCTTGCGGTGCTGTATAAGAAACACAAGAATGATGAAAAGGCCGAGTACTTTACGAAACAGGCACTTGAAAGAGACCCTGCGAATACACGGGCACGACATATCCTGAAATTACTGCGCGAGCAATCGGTGCCGCTCCCTTGACTCAGTAAACATTTGTTATTCCCGTCACTTTTTTAATATTTTTTCTTTAAAAAAAATACGAAATTAACTATAGAGAGGATATATATAGTACGCGAGGAGATTTGTATAGCTGTATTCACGAGTTAAGACAAACCGAGATAGCCAGATATGAAGTTCTTTTTATTCTATTTTAATCCCAAGGCAACGAAGATTTTCATTGAAAAGACAAATGAGGACGGTGGGAAACGCGTTGCCCTCTCAACAGCATACAACTTTGTTGCGAAAGAAGAAATTATCGCCCGAATAATTGATATCGAAGATCCGGAGGAGGCGACGCAATACCTTGATGAGGGATACAGCTATTACAATCTCGAGAAATACCGGGCCATAAAAGCAACTGACGGTATCTACTTCGACGAATCTACCAAGAGCTATAAAACCTCTCAATACGGCTTTGTTATCTTCGACAGGAGCTCATCGAATATTCGGCTGCTCTCACCCCTGCAGATATCGAAGGATAAGCTCATCGCATATTACATTGTCGTTCCTTCAAAATTGAATAAAATCCCTTCTTATGTCGAGATTGAAGAGAGCATTTTCGACAGGGGCATTGCGGCAATAGTGGAGAAAGAGCTGATCGAGAAGCAGCTCAATGAGATTGACGTTCATGAGAAGAAGGCAAACCGCGTGGTTGTCGCACGCGGCAGAAAACCGGTAAATGGCTATAATGAGTATTTTATTCCCATCATCAACATAAGCAAGAAAGCAGGAAAGGTGCTCGAAGATGGCAGAATTGACTTCCGTGAAGTTGATGCCATCGTAGAGGTAAAGAAGGGTCAGAAAGTTCTGCAGCGCTTTCCGACCGTCGAGCCGGAAGATGGCTATGATGTATTTGGCGAGAGGGCATTGGCGGAGATCGAGGAGCGAAAAGGCTACCTGCTGGGTGATAATATTATTCAGTCCGCCGAAAATGAAAATATATACCTCTCCGAGATCGATGGTTGTGTTAACATCGACCGAAATCGCATATCGGTTGAACCGAACGTGATAATACGTGGAAATGTTGATTACGATTACGGGAATATCGACTTCAACGGATCAGTTCATATCCTCGGTTCAGTTCTCCCGGGATTTTCCGTCAAAGCGAAAGGCGATATCATTATTGAGAAGAATGTCGATGACGCCTATATCGAGGCCGGTGGTGATATCGTTATTAAGATGGGGATCACCGGAAAGGGATCGAGCAGGGTTATTGCGAACGGCTCAATCCGATCCAATTATATTCTCAATTCGGTTGTCGAAGCGGTTAAGGAAATCGAAGTGCAGGATTCAATCATTAATAGCACGGTGTTCTCGAATGATAGGATCTCCGTCACTGCGAAGCACGGCAAGATACTGGGAGGGGAGGTTACTGCCCGTCACGAGGTCATTGTGAACGTCATAGGTTCTCAGAAGGAGAATATCACCTATGTGACGGTCGGGAGAAGCCTTCACATTGAGCGGGAGATTATTGAGATTAGAAAAGAGATGGAAAAGTGGCGTGCTGAGGTCGATGAAATCTTGATGAAGATCAAGGCGAGCTTTGGCGAGGGGCTTTTCGAGAATCCAAAGGAATTTTTGAAAATACTGCCACCGCTTAAAAAGAAGAATTGCCTGCTCCTCCTGAAGGAATTAACAGAATGCAATAAGGAGCTCAAACAGCTCGTCGAAAAGCAGCGGGTCGTTGAGAGCAAGCTTAAACTTGAGCGGG
>CAZZCF010000176.1:0-8387 GCA_964652955.1 uncultured Leptospirales bacterium | reverse complement strand
TTATAATGAGAATGAGGCGTCATGCTTTCCAAGGTATTCTTTCACATAAAGATTACGAGCATTGCTATACAGATACTTGTTTTATTCAATCCTGTTCAAAATGCGCATGCAGATGCAGGGCTCTCATCAACAGAGAGGGAATACTTCTACCAGAAGAGTATAGGCAATTATGAGAGTTCATTAGCGCTCATTCGAGAAGAAGCGAAGAGCAGTGAAGATGTGGTCGGGATCGATCTGCATTTATTGAGGATTTATGAGCTCATATACTATTCGGAGATGATCGATTCTGGAATCCGCGCTTACGAGGATATTGTAAAGAATAGTGACGTCGTCCGCTCAAATGAGTATCTCCGGGAGAGAATAGCTCTCTTTAAAAGCATGCTTCTCTTCCGAAGAGGAGATACAACAGCACTGAGAGAATTCAAAAAGAGATTTGGTTATATTGATACTTTCAAGATAATCGGCCCTTTTAATAACAGGAATGAAAATGAGTACTATCAGACAATTTTCCCCGGTGAGGGGGACCATCTCTCTCTGCACGGTAAAAATTATCTCGTCAACTGGTTTAATATTCGCAGCAATGTGCTCGGTGTTTTTAATATTAGCAAACTCTTTCATGGCTCGGGCATAAACAATACGCTTTTTTTCCTCTATCGGGACATAACCATCACGAAAAGTGGATCATATAGATTCATGCTTGGGAAAACAGGTTATTGTGACATCTGGATTGATGGGATACCGATATTCTCGGATCGTCGTGAGCATGGATACTTTTCCGATCAGTACTTCATGGATGTTTTTATCCCCGAGGGGAGGCATCGTATTGTGATAAAGATTGGTACTTTTAAAGATGATGTGCGATTCTCACTGCGATTTTCGCCGACTGATACTGTATCGGGTGATCCAGCAGTAAAGGGTGATACCGATAAAGAAAACGGGAAGGTGAAGAAGATTTCGGCGAATTATTTTCAAACTCTTGCAAATCTTCTGGAGGGGGATTTGACCGATCCTTATCGGGCATTTCTTGTCGGTTATATCTTTTATATGTGTCATTTAAACGATCTTCGCTCATCAGAAACGAGGAGGTATCTCCTTGTTGCTGAGAAAATGCCTTCGCTGTCATCGGTGGCAAATTATTATATCGGGATGACTGAAAAAGATGAAATTAACAGAGAGCATTATCTTGACCGTGCAATAAAAATAAACAGAAGGAATATAGAGGCTCTCAGTCAGATTGCCCGTATAAAATTGAAAGCGAATTTTGTGTATGAGGCAAATCGTGTTATCGATGCGATCGCAGGTGTGAAGAGAAATGCAATTCAGTTACTTGTCCTCAGAGCTGATCTCTTTACTGCGTTTGGATGGTACGAGGAAGCGCTGAAAACCGCTCGTCTGCTGAGAAATACCCCGTATCCATCGACCGGTTATCTTATTGAAGGTCGGATATTTGAAAAGCGGTCATTGTATCAGAAAGCGTTACATGCCTATCGAAAGGTCTATGAGAGCGAAAAGGGGAATCTGCGCTCTCTCATGCAGACGGTGCACTGCGCGATTGGAAGTGGGGATTTAAATACTGCCCGGGCACTGTTAGAGGAAGCCGTGTTGAATTTTCCCAATACTATACGCATACGTCTCCTGTTGAGCAGCCTCATCGAGCGGCTTCATGGAGTGGGGGCCTCACTGCCCTACTTATCGTCAATGATCACTATTTCACCTTTTAATGTTCAGGTTCTCATGCGAACAGGGATTGCCTATCATAAGACCGGCAGGGATGATCTTGCTCGATATTATCTCAAACGTGCATCTCTCTCTGATCCGAAAAATTTTTCGTTAAGGAGATATCTGAATATAATTAACAGGACCCGCAGTGAGATTGAAGATCTGCTGTGGAACAAGGAGATTATTGCCCTTTTGAAAAGGGCAGAGCGCTATAGTAACGAACCTGCGATAGTTCTGCTCGATGAGGTTGCCATCAGAGTGTTTCCCGATGGCTCATCTGAAAAGCGCATTCATAAGATTGTCCGCATCAATGACAAGAGCGTTATTGATGATTTTGCATATCAGTATATTATACTAAACCCTCGAACTGATTCGATTGAAGAAGTTCAGTGTTTCGTCATTAATGACGGGAACGCTGTTGAGGTAACCAACTATTATACACAGTCACTTTCGGACCCCGGGAGCAGATTGTACTACGACCTGCAGGCGAGAATTATTTCAATACCCTCACTTCGCAAGGGGAGTGTCATTGACTTGAAATACGTTATCAGAAAGAGGAAAGATGAAGCGTATAAAAAGTATTTCGGTGAAAAGATAACCATTGGCGACGAGTATCGGACTATCATCACAAACATCACATGCAGCTTCCCCAAAGGGAAAGGAATCGGCTACTATTTGAAAGACGTTCGAAAGGAGCAATTCAGGGTTTATTCGAGACGGCACCGGAATATCTATCACCTCTCCCTTGAAAATATTCCCTCTTACAAGGACGAGACTGCCATGCCACATTATTCGGAGGTTCTGCCAGCGGTTTTTTTTACCTCCTTTCGTGATTGGAGCGAGATCCACCACTGGTATATGTCCCTCGTGCGTGATCGGTTTCAGGTGAGTCATGAGATGAAGAGCGTCTTGAATGCTCTCATCAGCAGGGGGGATAGCCCCGAGGAGAAGGTGCGAAAGGTCTATAATCACGTTGTCAAACAGATACGATATGTTGGATTTGAATTTGGCATCGGAGGTATTCAACCGAGAAGCTCGGATATAACCTATCGAACCCGCATGGGAGATTGCAAAGATATTTCGCTGGTTCTGATTGCCATGCTCAGGGAAGTCGGCATCGATGCCCGGCTCGCACTTGTCAGGACGAGGGATAAGGGAAGGGCTTATTTGCAGGTGCCATATCTGGGAGAATTTAATCATGCGATCTGCTATGTGGGGAATGGCATGAACCTTTTCCTTGATGGCACATCGAAGTTTTCAGGGATCAGGGAGCTGCCGCAAGATGATAGTGAGGTAACGGCGCTTGTCCTCGATGATGGGGGATATGATTTTATACCTGTCAGGAATAAGCTGTATTATGAGAATGTTGAGCGGGTCGTTACCGATGTTTCTATCGACAGGAGGGGGAATGCGGAATTATACCGAAGACTACAAAAGCAGGGGAGCCTGGCACTCAGGTCGAGATTCGAGCTGCTCGATGATGACAAAAAGATAAAAACAATTTCGGCATACTGGAACAAATTGTATACCGGGTCGAATGTCCATGAATTAAAAATCGAGAGAGCTGCCTATGATGAACCGGTGGTATACACATACCGGGTGAGCATCCCCTCATTTGTCAGTAGAGGAGCGGTTGAACGCGGTTTCAACTCCTTTCTCATTTCATCGGAGTATTATCGCAGCTATGCAATGATTAAAAAGAGAACGCACCCGCTTGAAATGGCAATGAAGTGGGATTCACATATCACTATCAGATATCGACTCCCCGCCGACTGTAAGGTGCTGAGAATACCCAGGAGTGAGAAATTTCGACATTCTAAATTTGAGGCGCTGTTTTCCTATCGCCGTTTTAAGGAGGAAAATATTGTAGAGGTGAAATCGGTTTTGCGCTTTAAAGCGTATCGCATAGAAGTTTCAGAATACGGAATTTTTAGAGAGTTCACCAGATTCATTCACCGCAAGGAGAATGAGAGAATTATTTTTATCTTCAAAGAGAATTAGGTGCTCCTGTATGCAGAGCATCTCAAAAGGTTGAGAGGAGAGAGACGAATCGATATGGCCTTCTTGAACAGGATATCTTTCACTGCGTTGTTGATATTCTTTATGATATCATCACCTGCTCTTGCTGCAAAGCAGGAATCATTTGCGGCTTATGAAGCAGCGGTCATGGAGAGTTTCTCCAGGGGTGATTACTATCAGCTTTACGATTCTATCGAGCGGCTCCTCCTTAATTATTATAATAAACCGGAAACGTATCTCTATTACTCGGATCTGTATCGTTTGAAGGATGTACACGGGTACGAGCGGGTGAGCAAAACAATCAGGAGCATAATGAGAGCGATTGAGGGTGCTGACGGATTGAGCGGGAGAAATTCATGCCTCATCGCTTTGAAGCTCGAGCTTGAAAAAGTCCTCTATCGGATTGACCGAAAACAGGCTGAACGCCTGTCCGGAGAGCTCCACCCGGTTCGAACATGGCGCGTTTTTGGACCGTATTTCAAATTCGGTATCGCCGATATGGATTATCCATTTTTACCTGAGCTCACCACGAGCATTGACAATCTTGATCTCAAGGGGAAGAAGGTATACCTGAAGAAGCCGTCCGGTGTTCTCGATTGCAAGCGATACCTCTATCCACATAAGGAGATCGCCTATGCCGTTACGACGCTTCAAGTGGCTCATCCGGTAAAGTTGCGTATTTATAGCACTGCATCCTACAAGCTCTTTGTCAATGGGAAGGAGGTGTTGCGGAATATTCGCGGAGAGCTTTACCGGCGGTATCGCGTGGTGAGGGTTTGGGGAACAGATAATATATCGGTGATGATGAAAATGTCCGGGAGTCATTCATGGAGCTTCAGGCTGATTATAACCGACGATGATGATACAATAATTGAACCGAAAGTGGGGTCGGAGGAACTGGTCTTTTCCGATTTTCAGTTTCTTGAGGAATTGGATTATCCGTATGAGCATCTGGTGAAGGAAGCACGTGAGAATCCTGTCCGTGGCTTTAATCTTCTTGGTACGTATTTTGATGAACTCGACAGCACAGAATCTATTCGGTATTATCGTGAATCGGTACGGAGGCGCTATGATCCGGTGAGACAGTACTTCCTTGCTTCAGCTATGATTGAGTACAGCTATGGTGAAAAAGACTCTGAGCTGTACATGGAGGGATGGAGGATTATCGATGAATTGGCCAGGAAGTATGATGATTTTATGCCGGCTCAGTACAGGAGATTCAAGAGGCTTATCGAGGGCAAAAACTATCAGTTAGCTTATTCTCTCGGAGAGCGACTATACACAGAGTCGAAATTATTCTTCCCCTTTCGGATGGTATTCATCAATTTAATGCGCTCTCTCGGATATGAAAAGGAGTTTACTGAACACGTTTCATATCTTGCTCGGGATTTTCCTCACTCTGTTGAGCCAGTGCGATTTCTCGCTTCTTATTCTCGTGAGAAAAACGTATCTGATTCAATTGCTCATTATCGTCGTATTCTCCAGAGTGCCTATGATGAGAAAGCGCTGTTGTCTTTAATTGAAGTGTATTATCAGCAGGGTGATTATGATGCGGCCGTCAAGGTCATTGGCGAATTTGATCATGATGGATCATTTACCAAACATCTCGTTGATGTATTGATTGACAGGGGCGATTTCAAGCGAGCAAAGCGAATTATTTTTAAGGAGCTTTTAAACAGAGATGATCCCTACTATTACTACAAGCTCGGTGAGATGAGTTATAAGCGGGATCTCGATCCGTCTATGTACTGGGAGAAATTACTCGCTGTTGATCCTTCATATTTTAACATTGGAGAATTTCTGGAGTACATTCAGGATGGGAAACTCTCACACCCTCTTGCAAAATACTGTGACTATCGGGTGGAGGATGCAATTATATCGGCTCTCCTGCATAAGCGTGAGGGGACAGGATCACATATCATTTTCAGAAGCAGAATATATAAATTAAACCGTGATGGGAGTAGCCGAGCATTTTTCGAAGAGGTGATTGAAGTTAAGGATCAGCAGAGCATTGACAGGTGGGGTGAATACCGCGTTCCCTCAAGGGGAGAATTATATCCCGTAAGGGTGCGTGTCTATCATGCTGACGGTTCATTCACCGACTCATATCGAATAGAGAAGATTAATGGGGATTATTATATTAACATCTCTTCACTCCGCGTCGGTTCTATCATTCACCTCGCATATTATCTTGATTTTCCTATTGTAGAACCGAGGAGGAGCAGTTTTTTCTCGGTGCCTTTCACGATTATTCAGGATTATAATGAACCGGTTTCATCTTTTCTCTTGCGGGTTATTGCTCCCAGGGAGATAGATATTCATTTCTGTTTTAACAGGGGGGTTAAGGTTTCGAGGAGTTTTGCTGAAGATCAGATAATACATACAGCGACGTTAGACAATCTCGATTCAATTCACGAAGAGGGTTTCAGTGGTAATAAATTAAATCATCTCCCCTTTTACAGTTTTACCTCAATGAGGGATTTGAAGGAGTTCGTTGTATGGTATAACGGACTCCTTCGAGGGGCTTTTGATCTGGATGATGAAATCGAAAAATTCAAAGGAGGTGATATCAGAGGGACCCTGCAGCGGGTTTACTCTTTTGTAGCTCATGAGATTGAATTGCTCAATAATGTTCTGTACTATCCTGAGAAATCTCGAAATATTGCCTTTCGGAAGAGCGGCTCGGCTGAAGACAAGGTCATTTTAGCAAAATCAATTTTGGATAGAATTGGGATACGATCATATATTGCGTTCACCCGTGAACAGTACTTCCCGGATATCGGCGGCTACATCGCACCGGCAATGTTTACCAGAATTCTTCTTTATGTTCCTCTGGATAAGAAGAATGAGATATGGATGGATTTCTCCAATCAGTTTTACCCTTGTGGACACGTTGATGAAGGGGTGAATAACGCCGATGCCGTCATTTTAGTCGGCAATAATTATGAGATAAAAGAAGTACGTGTTCCTTCTGTGCATAAGAGGACGGGTCAGTATAAGGTTTCTTTAGATCCTCTTGGGAATGCGGAGGTGGAAATTAATCTTTCCTTTTCCGGCAGTGCCGGGCAAATAAGAGAACTGTTCAAAACGGTTTACATTGAGGATGCAGTATGCTCCTATGTCGGAAGAATTGTCCCTTCAATCAGCATTGATGCTTTCAAAATAAATAATCAGGATACCAATGAGAAGCCTTTACACATCTGGATTGAGGGGGAGGGCTACTCTCTGGCCACTATTGGGAAGAACATGCTCATGCTTCAACCGATTATCAACAAGTGTAATGTATATTATTACATCAGGGATAATAAGCGGAAACTCCCCCTTCTCATTGTGAATCCTATTGAGGAGGAGGAGGAGTACCGATATATACTGCCGGCACATTTTCGGGCTGTCTCCGTTGACGAGGAATACGAAATTTCAGATGACTACGGTGTTGCAAAGATTGTTCTGAAGAAAGATCGAGGCATAAGGGAGATGATTGTCCGAAAAAAAATTTTCATTAAAAAGCAGTTGATACTGCCTGAAGCATATAGTGATTTTCTTGATTTTTGTATGAAGATAAAAACTATGGAAAATAGAAATGTTATACTGAGTAGATAGAGCTATTTATACTTCTGAGTCGTTTTCTCTTTCTTCTTGCGTTTAATTCTTTTCTTCGCTCGTTTTCTCTTCTCTCTTGGATTGTACTTTTTGCCCATAGATAGTATACTCCTCTGATAATTAGATTGTGCTCTTTATTGTGTGCCTAAAGCTTTTCGTGCTCATCACCCGACCGATTGTGACGGGTGGGTAATTCTTTTTTCAATAGTAACCATGGATTCATATTGTTTGGTATGAATAGGTGTAGATTATTTTTTGTCAGATTTGTCAATTAAAAAAGCGAGAATTGCTTATAGCAAAAATGTCTGATGGACTAAGAATAAGTGATAAGAACAAGAAAAATAGGAGAATAGAACCTCTTCGGAGGAATCTGAGAAATATTTTACAGACCGGTACTGTAATTAGATACGGAGAGTGAGAATTTAAATGTGATGGGATGAAAATGCATTGCAAAAGTTGCATAAATCTTTGATGCTTGATTTGAAAATTCTTTTTCCCGACTGATTTTTTATATTTGTGGACAGTGTTTTTCCATCGATGATGCGGGGTGTATTTCATCACATGCACATAATTGAGGCATAAGCGGTATCATGTGAATTTTCCCCGTAGAGGTTCGTACGTGATTCGGGTGCAATGGACAAAAGAAAATAAATGTCTTGAAAACCTGAATCTCTATTGAATGATAACAAATCTGAGCTGAAGTGAAAGAGAGATAAATGGGAATCCGGCGGGATGAGGAGCGTTTTGATGAGCTTTAATTCGAGAGAAGGTGCCATTGTATCTGTGTTCGCTGCATTTTGTACACTTACCGCCTGTACGAGCATTGGTGATAATGGCTTTGGCGTTTTAAAAGAATCACCTTTACGGCAGGAGAATAGTGTTGCGAAAGCGCGTGAAATTCAGCAGACCTTTCGGGACATATATGATCTCTATAAGGATAGAGTTGTATTTATCAGTACGGAGAAAACGGTTAGGCAACCACCGCATCCCTTTTTTAATGATCCCTTTTTCGGCCGACAAGAAGATTCAGTTACAATGGCTGGTATTTT
>CAZZCF010000175.1:0-8407 GCA_964652955.1 uncultured Leptospirales bacterium | reverse complement strand
CCTCTGTGAGGGGGGCATCACCCGTGTATACAATCTCAACATCGTGGAGCAGGCCTGAGCCTGGAAGTTAACCTCGATCGCGTAAAGCTGAGCTTCGCATTAGTATGGGATGTATATCCTTGCCATCGTTAATCGGGGCTTCTTCCTCCAGAGAGAGAGGGGGGGGGAATTCCGCCCGGAATTTCGAAAAAAGGGAAAAACTTGACAATATTTACATAATGTTATATTATTGCTCGGCTCCGTTCATTTTACCTCCGGGAAAGGGTACCATGAACATTTTTTCAGTTCTGTCCAATGCCGCCTCCCTGATATACCTCTATCTCGGCATACACGTGCTGAAAATGGACACAAAATCCACAGCCAACAGGCTCTTCTTTATCGTCTGCTTCCTGATAAGCCTCTGGGCATTTGCCGCTACCTTTGCATTCTCGGCGGAGGCAAAGGAAAGCTTCCTCTTCTGGTTCAAGCTGGGTTCTCCTCCCAACATACTCTTCTATCCGCTGACCCTTCACTTCTGCCTGGTGCTGACCGGTATCGTTCGGCTGCGCCCTGTTCTCCTTGCAATTATCTACGCACCGGCCCTCCCCCTCTTTTACCATACAGCTACTGGCAACATATTATACAGGGATTTCATAAAAGTAGGAAATCACTGGGAATTCCTCCCCGATTACGGCTCCTGGTGGCTCACCTATAATGCGCTCTACTACTTCCTCTGCATGTTTGCAGGCATCATCTGCTTTGTTATCTGGAGCAGGAGGGCGGAAAACAACAAGAATAGAAAACAGGGGATGATAATTGCCACTGCCATGACCATCTCCGTCGTGGTGGTCACTGCCGACGAGATATTTCTTTCACTGCTCGACTTCTACAACACGCGCGCGCTTTCTCCGGTCTACTTTCTCGCCTGGATGGGGGGCATCTGGTATGCCATTGTGAAGTACCGCTTCATGTCCATCTCTCCTGCCGTGGTCAGCGAGTGCATCGTCGCCAATATCGAAGAGTCATTCATACTGCTGGACGACAGGAATAGAATTGTTCGCGTGAACAGGCCGACCGAGACGCTGCTCAAAACGGGGAAGCAAGAGCTTATAAAGTGTGACTTCTCGGATATAGTCGTGGAGAGCGAAGATATCAGGAAGCAGATAGAAAAGATGCACACCGGAGAGTTCGAGAGCTTTTCCGGAAGATTCCACTACAAAACCAGCAACGGCGGGAACGTGCTCATGGACTCAAAGTTCAAGATCGTCCGGGACAGCTTCAACGACACAATCGGCGTGCTCATCATCGGCCACGAGGTCAAGGAGATGAAGCGCTTCAGGAATATCTTCAGGATCACTCGAAGGGAGGTCGACATCATCAATTATATTATACAGGGTGATTCGAACCGGGAGATCGCCCGGAAAACGAGCATCACCGAGGAGACCGTCAAGACGCATATCAAGAACATATACAACAAGCTGGGCGTGAACAACAAGATGCAGTTGCTGCATCTCCTCAAGGAATACGAGCTCATCTCGGAACAATCGGCAGAACGAACCGCCGTCTTGTTGAAATAAAAAACCTATCAACAACTCCCTTCCATGGTGCGGATCCTGAGCCTCATCTTGTAATCCCGCAACCCCTCCTGCATGGAAAAATCCCGCCTTCATGTCATAAAAAAGAAAATTTTGAAAATTCGGACATTTTTCCCCCAATATACCACTTTTGGGGGATGTTTTTTTATCATTCTGTGACACGATATGACATCTCTTGAGTTACATATAAAAATTATTGATGGATTATCGACTATGAGCGCCGCAATGGCGGTGATGATTGAGCTTTGTTCAACGGCGGTTATATAGATTCTCGAAACATCTTTTGAATAGCGAATGCACTTCCTTGAGCACGAATTTACGTTAATTTGATAAAGTATCGTTTCTCTTTCGCAGAATAGCATTATTCGCATCAATACTCTCGTTCCAAACAACAACAGAATAAAACCGGAGGTACTTCATGAAAAAAGTTTTCGTTATAGTCTTTCTCTTCCTGGTTTTCGCATCTCAGGCTTTTGCACTGGACTTCATCGTCGGCGCGAAGGGAGGGTACTTCATCTGGCGGCCCTACTTCAAGGATGTCGATGATCCCTTTCTGAGCACGGTCGAAAAGGGGGACGGCATACTCTACGGCCCCGTTGCGAGCGTCATATTCACCGACAACCTCTCATTCTCCCTTGCGGGTCTCTACGGAAAGCAGTCGGCGCACTGGAAGACTGAAGACTATTACTGGGAAATGTACAATTTTTATTTCAGCGGAACAAACTATGTCGACATGACGCGCATCGACATCGACTCGGCCATCAGCTATCGGATCTTTCAGAACATCAAGATCATCCTCGGCTATAAATATCAGTCGGTGACAAACGTGATACAGAGTTACGGCCGAATACAGAACGGAGCCGTGCTGAATAAGTATACGGGTGATCAGAGAATCGATGTCGACATCTACGCACACGGGCCGGCCCTCGGTATCGGCCTGTCCATCCCCTTTGCCGAGGTCTTCTTCCTTTCGGCCAATCTCTCGGCGCTTTACATGAAGGGGAATATTAAAGTTGATCTTGAGTCCTATTCGTATGTGCCGGAGTATAACATAGTGTCCCCCAATCCCGAAAACGGCACGGTCTTCGATGACAGCACAGAGCATGTCGGCCTCAACTTCGAGCCCGCCATCGGCGCAATGATAGGGAAGCACGTGATGGTCACCCTCGGCGGGCGGTATCAGTACCTGAGAACCGAGATCGACACCGATTACGAGAGAGCCAAGGGGAAGATGGACGATTATCTCTACGGCGCTTTTGTGAGCGTGCTCTTTGTGTTGTGAACATAATGCCTCCGCAGGCGAGGTTGCGCAACCTCGCCTGCGGAGGGCGCGTAACACAATTTTTAAATAAACAAGAGGAGAGGTATGCCATAATGAGAAAAATCATCGGATTAACAATTGTCATCTCCGCCCTTCTCGCCATGCCCGCCTTTTCAGCGGAGAAGATGAGAATCGCCGTTCTCGAATTCAAGGCCGAGGGGGTTTCCAAGAAGACGGTCCGTGTTATCTCCAACATGGTGCGGACCGACCTGGTGAAAATGGACAAGTTCATCGTCGTTGAGCGCACACAGATGGACGCCATCATGCAGGAGCAGGGCCTGCAGCTATCCGGCTGTACCGATGAGAGCTGCGCCGTGCAGGTGGGGCGACTCGTATCAGCCAACAAGATTCTCATCGGAGAGGTGGGCTCGATGGGCAAGGCCATCGTGATCACCGTGAGAATTGTCGATGTGGAGAAGGGAATTTCCGATTTTGCCGAGAAGGAGACGGCGCCATCCGAGTATGAGCTCAGCAAGGCGGTTAATAATCTCACCGAGCGGCTTTCCGCCACCATCGAGGAGGCGATGGCGGTGAAGGTGCCGGGCGGTTACTACCTGCGCGGATTCGTTCCCGGGTGGGGGCAGTTCTACGCCGGGAACGATACCAAGGGGTATATCTACTCCGGTGGATTTGCCGCGGCTGTTCTCCTGGCGGCGCTCGCCCAGTGGAACTACAACAGCAAGCAGAGCGAATACGAAGACCTGCCCCGTGGAACATCGCAGAGCACCTTTGATTCAAAATATGACGCTGCGAAACAGGCCGGATTTATTGCCAGCGTCACTGTCGGCATCGTCGGCGCCGTCTATATCGCCAACTGGGTGGACATACTCTTCTTTACCAGAGATATCTACTATAAAGAGGCGGGACTCGATCAGCAGACCGGCTGGTATGCGTGCATCATGACAGAGAGCTGCCGGTACGACAACAGCAGCAGCGAGCAGATGATAAAGATCAATCTGGGATACCGGTTTTAAGCAGATCCTTATGAGTGATGAACAAAGCATAATGAGCTTTAATGATAAAAACCAGAATGTAACTAGTTGGAGGCAACGATGAAAAGTAAGAGAAAGTATATAATCGCATCTCTTGTTATACTGCTCTTCTCTCTCGCAACCTGTTACTACGCCTACGAGAGAGAAAATCCCTTCGATCCGAAGAGCGATAATTATCAAGAATTTCACGGAATTAAAATTATCGATTCCGAAGGAAATTTCGGTTTTAGATCGACGGTCGTCGCTTCGGGCGACAACATCTTTGTCGGTTATCAAGAAGGAGATGGCAAGTTCCGAATAGCCGTATCGAATGATACCGGATATAATTTTACTGCCACCTATATTGATCAGGTTACAGAAACGTATCTTGGCATATACAATTCAATAGACATATCGGGAAATACCGTATACGCTTCCTACTCTCTTTATACTATATTCCCGACATCAGACAGCGATATTCAATTCGCGAAATCCACCGATGGCGGGAAGACCTGGCCCGCTTCTTCCCTGAAGGCGATCGTTGATTCCGGCAACGGAACCGCAGGAGAAAATTCAATAAGAGTTGATGGTGAAAAAATCTATATAGCCTATTATGACTCAAGCAGTAGCGGTATTTTGTAGCTGGCAAAATCGACGAACGGGGGCACAGACTGGACCATCACGGATATCGACAATGCGGTTAATAATGTCGGCAAACACAATGCCATTGCCGTTGACGACGAATACATCTATGTATGCTACCATGATGAGACGAATATTGAACTCATCTTTAATCGATCGTCCGATTACGGCGTCTCATGGGATGGTCCCTGGTATGATATTGACTCTTCTGGAAACAATCACGGTTAT
Source organism: uncultured Leptospirales bacterium (assembly GCA_964652955.1). Classification (GTDB taxonomy): domain Bacteria; phylum Spirochaetota; class UBA4802; order UBA4802; family JAKQUI01; genus CAZZCF01. The sequence goes on along the minus strand of CAZZCF010000175.1, from coordinate 3,671 downwards.
TATACCTCAATTGCTGCTGACGGAACGAACGTATACATCAGTTATTACGATATGACATTACAGGACCTCAAGTTCATCCGATCCATAAACAGGGGAAGCGTATGGAGTGCGGTGCAGATCATTGATGGAAACAGCACTGATAACGGCAAGACAAACGGCGATGTCGGTCTGTATACATCGATTGCCGCACACAACGGCTGCATATACATCAGCTACCGTGATAATGAGAACGAATCGTTAAAACTGGCGAGATCGGCGGATAACGGAGACACCTGGACCATCACGACCGTCGATACGGATGATGTGGGAAACTATGGAACGTCAATTACCGTTGCCGGCAGCAAGGTGTACATAAGCTATTACGACTCCACAAATGGCGTATTAAAGTTAGCGAAATCCATCGACGGCGGCGCTACCTGGTAAACATCCTCCGAAACCCTGAAGGCGGGGTTTCTGAACCTCGCCTTCAGTGCAATCCCCTATTTAACTGATCAAAATCTTCGGGGCACGCCGGTAGTCCTCTCCTGCAGACGTCGATCAAATTCCTGTATTTCATTGACAAGCGCAATCGCTGCTGATATTCTATCGCACAACGTAACTTAAAGTATGAACGACATGCCGCCGACAGATCGAAATCATCTCAAGGAGATCATCATCACCCTCGCAGATAGTGGCGTTGACTTCATCATCTGCGGCGGTGTCGCCCTCGCCCTGCACGGCGTCGAGCGTATGACCATGGATATCGATATCGCCCTCGACATGCGAGAAGGGAACATACAGAAATTTCTCGATGCCATGAAAAGCCTCGAACTTGTGCCGCGCGCTCCTGTTTCCGCCGATTCACTCCTCGATCCGGAGAAGAGGAGGTTGATGATTGAAGAGAAGAACGCGCTGGTCTTCACCTTCATAGACACCAGGATTCCCTTCCGCCAGGTTGATATTTTCCTCGGCGAAGAGGCTTTCAATTCCATGGAGGATGATGTTGAAATGATTGAAATAGATCGACACAAAATAAGGGTCGTATCAAAAAAGAGGCTTTTGCAGATGAAGAAGGAGATATCTCCACAGCGGGATAAGGATGTTTATGATATCAATGCGCTGGAAAAACTGATAAAAAATTCTTAAGAAAAGAGATGAAATCCGATAAAACAGAAATACAGAAGTTCAGGGAGATCTTGTCCGCAATACCGTCATCCGACTTCGACGGGCATACCGAATTCAGGGAGCTCACGCCGGAACAGAAGCTCCTGTGGCTCTCGCAGTGCGCGCAATTTGTTGCTGACGTTAAAAACAATAAATAACACTATACTCATATATTGATTCCCGCAGGCGAGGTTGCGCAACCTCACCTGCGGTGACAACCTGGTAAGCATCCATCGAAACACTGAAGGCGAGGTTGCACAACCTCGCCTTCTATCACATAAAAACATTTGACATATTCAGACTCCTGCCGGTTACATGCAAGGTGTACTAATCCTTTTCCGCACCACTAATCTCACACAAAGGAGAAAACAATGGGAGATACGTGTTCCTATACCGTCGATGAGAAGGGCGTCGCCCTCATGGAAATCAACAATCCCCCGCTGAACGCGCTCAGCACGCCGGTGCTCGCCGACATCAGGGAGGCGGTAACCAAAGCGCTCAAAGACGATGCAGTGAGAGTCATTGTCTTCACCGGCGCCGGAAAGGCTTTCATTGCCGGCGCCGATATCAAGGAGCTTCAGAAGCTGAACACCCTCGCCGAAGGCGCGGGCTATGTCGCCAACGGCCAGGATCTCTACAACACTATCGAGCAGGCCGACAAGCCCTTCATCGCCGCCATCAACGGCTTCTGCCTCGGCGGCGGGATGGAATTCGCGCTGGCCTGTCACATTCGGCTCGCCGACGAGACCGCACAGATTGGCCTCCCCGAGATAAAGCTCGCCGTCATACCGGGATACGCCGGCACGCAGCGCACGCCGCGGCTCATCGGCAAGGGGCGGGCCTATGAGCTTATCCTCTCGGGCAATTTTATTGACGGGAAACAGGCCGAGCTCTACTGCGTGGTGAACCGTGCAACGCCGAAGGGAGAGGTTGTCGAGGAGGCGAAAAAGCTCGCCGGAGCAATCGCCGCGAGGAGCAGAATGGCCATTAAAGCGGCCATCAGAGCGATACGCGAAGGATATGCGATGGAATTTGCCGCCGCGCAGAAGTTCGAAGCGGAGATATTCGGTGGCCTGTGCGAAACGGAAGACAAGAAGGAAGGAATGGCGGCATTTCTCGAAAAGCGGGAACCCGAACTGAAGGATAAATAAAAGACCTAAAGCGACACGTCGCCGTGTCGCCTCGCGTCGCCGTGTCGCCTCACGTCGCCGTGTCGCCTCACGTCGCCGTGTCGCCTCACGTTACCATGTCGTCATACGCCACCGTGTCGCCTGTGGGGAATATCATCATCAGGATTTATAGATCTCCGTACTGTGCGTCTTCACCCAGTGTTTTTTGAGCACCTCTTTGGCTTCCTGAATTTTATCAACCTCCATGATGATGATAGCCTCATCCCCTCTGAGATTGATAAAGGGGTAGAGAGTCTCGATATTAACATTCGCCTCGATGAGCGGTCTGAGCACCGCATTTAATCCACCTGGATGGTCCGGCGTTGAAACCGCAATAACCTCCTTTATCGACACATTATACCCCCCCGTTCTCAACACGTTCGCAGCCCGCTCGGGCTCGCTGACAATCATATGCACCTGCACCGGCGTCATCACCGACGATGCCATTATCGCTTTTATGTTGATCTCCTCCTTCTCGAGGACATCACACACATCACTTAATCTGCCCGGTTGATTTTCAACGGCAACACTTACCTGGGTAATTGGCATATCTCCCTACCTCTTATTTATAGAGTAACGCTCATGATTGTTACCCGGTAACCGCCCGGCACTGTCAAAGGCCGGGTATCAGGGTAACGGAAAGCACTATTCCCTGTCACTCCCAAAGGGAAAGCGCTGATATCCTTCATCAACTGCCTTCTTACTGATATCGACGAGCTTCTTTTTTCCGCTCATCATGTATTCGATGCTCTTCTTCACCGAATCGATCTTCAAAATATTTGTCAATTTAATAAATGAGCCGAGAATCACCATATTCGCCGCGCGCTCATTCCCGATCTCGCTGGCAACCGTATTTGCCGGCACCGGGAAGAGATCGACATCACCGCGATAGGGAACCGATCCAATAAGGCTCGAGTTGTATATCATCTGGCCGCCCGGTTCGAGCCGATTGATAAAGGCATTCACCGAAGGGCTGTTGAGCGCGACGATAAAGTCCGGCGAGGAAGCAACCGGTGAAGCTATCTCCTCATCGGAGATACAGATAGTGCAGTTTGCTGTTCCACCGCGAACGGCGGCACCGTAGGAGGGGAGATAGGTAACATAGAACTCCTCGACCATCGCGGCATTGGCGAGGATATTGCCCGCGGTCAGGACGCCCTGCCCGCCCGCACCAGCAAAGAGAATTTTAACCAGCATGTTTCTTGCGCTCCTCTCTTCTATCTGCCAGCACGCCAGTGGGAAACTCCTTCGACATGACATCCGTAACCCACTGGAATGAATCGACCGGACTCATTCTCCAGTTGGTCGGGCATGGCGAAAGCACCTCGATAATAGAATAGCCGAGTCCATCTATCTGCG
>CAZZCF010000174.1:0-8535 GCA_964652955.1 uncultured Leptospirales bacterium | reverse complement strand
TTCTCCATTCCAACGCCCCTCTTATTCGTGCCGATGATTGTAAAGTTGGAGAAACTTCTGAATTTGACATACTTTCCGCGCAGGTTCTTTGGAAGCGGCATATCGACCTGATGTATTCTCTCAGAAACAACGAGATCCATATCATCCTGAGCATCCCTGTAGGAAAACTCGGAGGAAGCAAAATTGAATCCTCCCCTTTCACGACTATAGGAGAACAACTCGAGTTCAACAGCTGTTATCGGAACATTCCCCGACCGCCGTGATATAAATCCACCGGTGACTGTGACACCATCAATTTCCAGATATGAGAGTTTGATAGACATATCCCTGAAATAGATGGTCAGATCGCTCTTACAGGCAATGCCCTTTATCATTCTGCCATAGGAATGTTCTCGCTCCCCGAAACAGGTTCCCTCCTCACGGATATCATTTCCTCTGCTCTCCTTGAGCCTGATCTTTCCGGTTACCGAACATATCTGATCATACCGATCCCCTAGCTGAATTGACTTCGGCAAGGGATTGTTCCATGCATCGACATGCCCTGGCGGATATACATAGATCGGATAGACGCCTGAAAAGAAGAAGTCCCCACTCACCGAATCCCCCTTTAACTGGATCTCAAACTCCTTCAGCGGTTTTACAATCCGATACCGCAATCCACGGACGGTTATACTCTTCACCTGGTGGATTTCATTCAGCTGAGCAGAATTTTCATACAAGCAAGTATTCCCTCTCACCGAGAGAAACCACGTATAATCAACTCTCTTATTCTGATGGGTATAGTGAATATCCGCACATCCGAAAATAGTGCTCTTTCTATCAATGAAGTTAAAGCTGAACGTCTCAAGCCACTCATGGTGGTCACCATTGTGGAGGTACTCATCATGCTCATCAATCATCAGCCACACTACTCCTCAGCAGATAGAATCAATTCCATCATACACATAAACAGCAAAGGATCTTGCCCCCTGCCTCTCCGGTGTGAAAAACTGTTTGCATGACTATAGACTCCAGGTAATACCCTTCGCATCCTCATACTCTGGAAATGGTTTCTCATACCATCATTCACGCCGTCGGCTCTTCAATGAATGCATCGAGATGCCTATCTTTTGATCAGAGCAACTCGGGGCAATCCCCCATAGTCGCTTAGAATAGAAAGGTGAAAATCAGTTTCACTGATGAGTGCTCCGAGAAAATCCTCCATCTCCTCACCGATCTCCATTATCACCATACCGTGCCTGCCGAGGCACTTCCCGCATTCTGAGATAATCCGTTTAATAACATCATGCCCTCTGTTTTCCGCAAAAAGGGCTACGGCAGGCTCATATAAAAGCTCGTCTTGAAGCGTGGTCCGTTTCTCGGGATCAACATAGGGTGGATTTGTTACGATAATATCAAAAGCGATCTCCTGAAAAGGAGAAAAGAGATCCCCCTGGTAAAAGCGAATGGATTCGCCTCCCAATATGTTCCTGGCATTTCTCTTTGCAACCCGCAATGCCTTTTTAGAAATATCAGAGGCATACACCTCAAGATCAGCCCGATTGTGCTTTACCGATATCGCTATTGCTCCGGACCCCGTTCCGAGATCGAGAACGATACCCCGCTGACGGGCATGGAACAGGGTGAGATCAATCAGCAACTCCGTTTCGGGACGCGGAATCATCACCTCTCTCGTCACGGCGAAATTGAGTGAATAAAACTCCTTCTGCCCGACGATATAAGCAACCGGCTCGCCCCTGAGCCTTCTCTTCATCATGCGATGCACTATTCGCTCATCTTCAGCGGAAACAATACAGTCGTCCTCGGCAATAAGCTTATACCGCTCAACATCGAGAACATGGGCGACGATAACCTGCGCATCGAGAACAGGCGTTTGCAACCCGGCATCACTGAATTTCGCTATCATGTCATGCATAATATCAGAGAGGTACATGCTTCAGCCAGTATAATCGCTATCTCGAATTCAAGAACGCTCGACACGCTTCAATGAATAGATGCAACAACTAGGTGGTTACATGGTGGGTAAATAATAAAAAAGCAAGAACAAAAACTCAAAATAATTCGTCATTATATCAGTCGAAAGTCTCACCGGGTAACTTCTTTCAGTTTCTGCGCAATCTCATATTCCCTCAATGGATCAAGCAATTCATCAAGATTGCCGTCAAGAACACTCTCCAGTGAATAGAGCGTAAGCCCGATACGATGATCGGTTACCCGCGACTGGGGATAGTTATAGGTGCGGATTCTCTGACTTCGATCACCTGATCCGACCTGTAATCGTCTCATCTCTGTTTCTTCTGACAATCGTTCGAGCTCAATCTGCTCATAGAGTCGTGCCCGCAGCACGCGCAGTGCCTTGGCCTTGTTTTTATGTTGAGACTTTTCATCCTGACAGGTCACAACAATACCTGAAGGTATATGCGTGATTCGAACAGCCGAATCGGTCGTGTTTACCGACTGTCCTCCATGGCCGGAGGATCGATAGACGTCAATTCGCAGATCATCATGATCAATATTCACCTCGCTCTCCTCCACTTCCGGCAAAACCGCAACGGTGACCGCTGATGTGTGAATTCGCCCTCCTGATTCTGTTGTGGGTATTCTTTGAACGCGGTGACCACCGGATTCAAATTTCAAAGCATCATATGCGTCACTCCCGGCAACTGAGTAGATTATCTCCTTGTAGCCCCCTATCTCCGTTGGGTGTACATCAATCAACTCAAGCTTCCATCCCCGTGAATCAACATAGCGGCTATACATCCTGAAAAGATCAGCGACGAAGAGAGCGGCTTCTTCGCCACCCGTTCCCGCTCGTATCTCCATGATGATATTCTTTCCCGAGTTCGGATCCCTCGGCAAGAGCATTATCATTAAATCATTCTCCATCTGAAGAATATCATCTTCCAGACGACTGCTCTCATCCCGAAGGAGGTCGATCATCTCCTGGTCCGTTTCCATCTTTAAAAGTTCACGCGCATCGGCGAGCTCCTTCTGCAGCTTTTGCAGCTCCCCATATCGTGCTACAATCGGTACAAGCTGTGCGTGTTCCTGACTCAGAACACGAAATCGCTGCTGATCAGCAACACTATCAGGTTTACCCATCTCCTGCTCAAGCTCCTGACAGCGCTTTCTGATTTCTTCAAGTTTCGCTTCCATTGCACCCTCATGCAAAAAAAATAGCGGCCTCTCACCGCTCATGCAACTTTTCTTCGCTCCCGAGAGGACTCGAACCTCTGACACATAGTTTAGGAAACTACTGCTCTATCCGCCTGAGCTACGGGAGCGAGTATTTAACGGGTTAAGCTCTTTCGCTTCGAAGTTACGATTCTCTGAAAATCCCGAATGTTATTTACAATAACCTTATCATTATAGAGCTCAATTTTTCCAAGCTTGTTAAAATGCGTCAATACTTTTTGTACGTCATTTACCTGCATCCCCGCCCAGTTCGCCACCTCCTGAACCGTAACATGGATAGTAACGGGTTGTCCTAAATCACTCTGGGGATCATGTTCGGTTAACATATTCAAAACATCCATAACCTTCAACTGAGGATCATCGAGAAGGAGGATCATCAATCGTCTCTTGGCATCGTATATTCTCTTCGAGAAGATCACCAGCAGCTTGTAGGCCAGCTGCGGGTTCCCCTGTAAAAGTGAATCAAAATTATCACGGTGAAACTTCAACACCTTTACGTCATCCATGGCGATAGCGGAAGCGGAACGCGGTTCCTCCTCGAGAATTGCCATCTCGCCAAAAACATCCCCGATCTCAAGCACATCAAGTGTTTTTTCAGTATTATTAATAATTTTTACAATCTTCACCCGACCTTCCTGAATAAAATAAAACTCATTCCCCGGCTCGAACTCGGTGAAGATTATCTCATTTGAAGCGTATTCAACGCCAAATTTTTCGAAAAGCTTCTCGTCAAGTAACATGATTCTTACACATTTTCTTTATTCTTCAAGACAGTGAGTCTCTTTAACGCCTGCTTGTTTATCTGATCTTTTGGTTCCATCGATGCCACTTTATTATAATACGTGATCGCCTTATCTGCATTCTTCATCATCTCGTAAGCGAGACCGATATGAAACAGCGCAATCTTCACATACTCGGATTTGGGAAACTTCTTGATCATGGCGGAGAGTGATTTCAGTGCTTCATTATACTGTCCCAATTTTATCTGGCATCGGCCTATCTCAAAATGGGTTTTCTCAAATAAATTCCTCTCGGCATTGTCCTTCAGGGTCTTCACCTGAAGTATCTCTTCAAATTGTGAGAGCGCTTCCGAAAAGCTGCCCTGAGAAAAGAGGTTTACAGCATCATAGTACGTCGTCGATACATCCTGTGCGCCGCTAGCAGCATCAGAAGATTCATCAAATGAAAAATCATCGAGATTATCAGAACTGTCATCCGAGAGAAAATCATCCATCTCACTTGACAATGACGATTCGACTCCCCCACCTCCGAGATCAAATTCATCATTGAGGGGCGCTTTCTGTTCATCACCTTCATCGAGAGTAAAATCAGTAAATTTCGCTTCATCAGCTGCCGAATCGGAAACAGCTGTTTCAACTTCAAAATCGGTCTGAACATCTGAATCAGTACTTCCCGACTGAATCGCATTGATCCGCTTCATTGCCATATCGGAGTATTGCGTATTCGGGTAGTACTCCATATATCGCTTGTAAGCATACAGTGCCTGCTTGTATCGCCCAACCTTATAATAGTGCTCTCCTATTTTAAAAAGCTCAACCTCCGGATTGGTCGCACCGCCTTCCCCGAGTATCTCCCTGTTGATTTTACCGATCTTCCGTAATTGATTGCTGAAGACCCGCAACATCTTCTTGACAACATTAACATTTTTCAGAACGAGGGTTTCAAAATCTGCCAGGGTGAGAACAAGAACAATAGTATCCCCAACCGTTTGAGCCGTTTCATCCCGGGGATACTTGCCGAGCGATGATTTGACTCCAAAGAATTCACCCGGTTTTATCTCCTCCTTCGTCTCAACAATTTCACCCTGCTCAATTTTGTTCGAGGTAAGAATCACCCGGCCCTGCTTCAGTATATAGATATATTCACTTTTATCGCCCTCGAAGTAAATAATCGAGCCGCTCTTATACCCTCTCGTGGTAATACCGGACGCAGGTTTCATCGTGCCACCTGTCATTGAGCATCTCCCCCAAAGCCGAGATTACATACTTTCAAAAACGCCCCACTGTCACACTACATTAAATATCAAATTGAACAGGTAAAAAGGGAAACTCTTTTTTAAAACCAACCGCCCTGCTGATCCTTCGCATAAGACCAATCAGATCTCCTATGATGAGCCTTTCCACCCCATCAATGACTATCTCCTGATAGGCTGTCTCTGTGTAGTGAAAAAGCTCGCGAAACTCCGGAGAACCGTAAGCAGGTCTTCCCTCGATAATAACCAGCATAACATCTTTCAACTCTGCGGATACAACCGATTGATACGGGTCATCTCCCTTATTATAAAATAAGGCCAAATCGGCAATATTTCCAGTTTTAATCAGGCCGTTCTTTTTCAGTTTGAACGCCTTTGCTGCATTGACCGTAACCATCTGTACAATCAGTTCATCTGAAAGCTCCGCACCGTATAGTTGCTGATAGAGCTTCTTGTCAAATTGCATCTCATACAGGAGATTCATCCCACCAGACATGGGAGAATCAGTGCCGATGCAGAGATTGACACCAGCTTCGAGTATCTTCTTGACGTTGGCAGTCCTGTTAAACATGAACATGTTCGAGTCGGCACACCAGACAACCGAACCACCCCTCTTTTTAATAAGCTCAATATCCTCGTCGCTGAAGGCCAGACCATGAATAAGCACGGAGTTTTTCCCCAATCCTCCCTTCTTATCAAGGGTTTTGATATCCTGAACAGTTTCAGGATCAAATCCTTCAGCAATATGGGTGACAAAGGGAATATCATGCTCAACAGCTTTCTTATACTCCACCTCTATCCCTTCGCCCCAGGCGAGCGCAAACGAGACCACCGCATGTGCAAGCGCATACTGGTCAATGATCTTCGTTGGCACAATCTCGATATACGGCTCATTGACAAAATGAGGGATGTGGTCCGAAACCGTTGTTACTCCGGAGACGAGATTGCGGTATCCACCGAGGAGGTAGAGATCCCGGTTCTCTATCTGCTGTCGTTCTTCATATATCGGTGAACTCTTCAGATCGTTGTCCCAGGGCAACCAGTTTTCGTAGGGACCGTTTCCAACCTTGGGATAGTATGTACCGAGCAGGTGATCGTGCCCATTAATTAATCCCGGCGTGAGTAGATTATTCTGAACATCAATAGAGAACGGGCTCTTTGACGAGCTTTCCGAAACTCTCTCAATTCGGTTATCATTTATGAAAACATTTGCATCATATTTCGTCTCGTCTGGCGTTAGAACCGTAGCACCGGAAATGCTCCATTTGCTCATTATCCAACCTTCCTCTATCTGGCCCTTCCCTCAAAAGATGCTGGCCAGTGTGATATTCCCTCCCCGCCCTAATCTCATATTATATATAGTGACGAGCCGTTTTCTCAATCACCATTCACCATTCACAAGTGCTGAATTAGTAACTCCGATACTCAGAATTCTAGAAGAAAAATACTAATAAAAGGAAAATATCGAGTCAAGCATAAAAACCGCGTCGCTCGGATGATGATTTTTCTGGCAACATGACCGTCTCATTATTCGTAAATACCACATTTACAATGACCGTTCAAGGGCACCCTTCGCATACACATCTTCTTTATCAACTCGCACGGACTCAATCACAGACTCAATTTTCGGTTTAAAAAATCTGTATCGCTCTCGAGAGGTAACACCGGAGATAATGACAGCATATTTACTTCCCACAATTGCATATGATTCCATAACTCGTTTCTTGTCGTCCCGAGAAACAGTCCAGTAATACTCACAGTGATCATTCTTGCCCCATCTCATTTTTACCGGCTGCTTATCCATTTTCTGAAGCCACGCTGCGGATATTTCCTCCGAAGTTCTGTTCGCCATATCAACTCGTGTCACATAGATAACAGCACTGTTATCAACACTCCGGTACGCCCTGATAATACCCCGCTCCTTTTCAGAATCCCGAACAGCGCTGCTGCACCAGCCATCAGGGATAAGAAGAGAAATTCCCGCCTCCTCTATGTATGTGCTCGGCTCCTCTTCATCCGTTTCCTTCGCAGGATCATTCCTCAGACGCCATACGCTCTTTGCGTGCATGTCGGCCAATTGTTTTGCCACATTCCTGTCAACGTCATTAAAATTTATCTCGTTCATAGTCCAGCTCGACACAGGAACAGCAACTCGTCCGCTCAGTGCTCTTTTCATCTTAGACACTTCATCGATTTGAGGTGTAACAGGGGACAGAATGCCTTTCTTATGATAAAAGCGCAGGAGCGTTATCAGCTTTGCACTGTCACGCTCAATCAACCGCTGCAAGTGCACCCTGGAATAATACTCTCTCTCCACCCGTGTCGAATCGAAATTATCCATCAGCGGGAAGAGGGAGCGCATTTTAAAAACTTTCTCCAGATCGGGAGATTGTTGAGAGGCCGCAACCACCCTCTTCAGCTCTTCAAAAAGCATTGCATAGCCGGTAAAAGCCTCCTTCGCATATGCCATCTGTCCGTATAACGCTTTACCCTCACCGATAAAGCTCATCAGGGCATTTGTCTCATAGAGAGCAATTTTATTAATCAGGCGCTTCTCTGCCATACGCGATCCGCTCTCCACTTCTTTCCGATGAGCACTGAAACGACGGTACGCCAGGTGCATATCCGATTGTATACTCTTCATCTCATCGAGAAACTGACTCTTGATATTCCCGATCACATTATATTGTGCTCTCGTTACCGAGGGAAGGCGCTTTCTATTAATACTGAGAGAATACCCGATAACCTGAAATAATCCCTTAACCCGGCGCATTGAGAGAACCATCCTCTTGTGAACTGACGGTGAATCATGGTGATGTATCCCCTCACAGCAGTTTATCAATGATCTGACAAACTCGAGGTATGCTCTATTCCTCGCTATTCTTTCACGATACAGGCTGACCGGATCGCCTTCTGCTTCAATCATCGAGGAATACCAGCGCACAAATTCAACTGATTTTGTGTGGTACAGATTCAGAAGAGAGAGCTCCCTCTCATACTTCTTCTTCAATACGGCAGTAATATCCCCGCCCGGATCTCGACTCCTGTTGTCATCAACTGTATCGATACCGGCAATCGATTTCCGTTGCTCCAGAAGTCCCTCGCGCACCTCTTTCGTTCGAAGCTCTATTGCTGCAGCAATCCTCTCTTCGAGCGCAATGAAGAATTCCTCGCCTTCGGATCCACGTAGTGATGTGATTGCTCCTCTCCGTAATGCATCAATATCACGAATCGCAAGCCGGATATTATACCGTGGAAGCGGTTCGACAGTATCGCGATGATCCCTTTTCGACAACGTTTCCCTCTCCCGAACCGTTGCAGTATACTGTTGCACCAGGCCCGAAAAG
>CAZZCF010000173.1:0-8709 GCA_964652955.1 uncultured Leptospirales bacterium | reverse complement strand
AACGAAACCGTTTTTCTCGATCATCGATGTGGCTTTTCCCTTTATTGCTTCCGGGAAATAACTGAATATTTTTCTGTTCTGAACAGAACCGATATTCAGAGGAAGTGAATAGCGGATACGAGAATTAACGGTGTAGGATGGGCTGCTTACTCGCGGCACCAATACACCTATTTTAACGAGCGCAAATTCCTTATTGAGATTTATTTCAGGCACCACCGGAGCTTCCCGCGCTTCCTTTTCCTGCCGATACGTGACAGCACACTTCTTCCCCTGATAGTAGAACGCCACCTCAGAAATACAGAGATCCTTCCATTTGGCCCCCTGATATACATCAAGTACCATTATCTTCATCTGCGTCAACGGAACTGCTGGCTTCAAGGGAACGACGACCTTCTCCATCTTGTCGGCAAGAGTGAGTTCCTGCTCGGAAAAACCAACCGAGAGGCGAATACGACGGGGTCGGGCATTTTTCTCAAACAATCCCTTCTTAAAAAAACCCGGATAGAGAACGATGGTATCAATTAATGTTCCATATGCCGCTTCGAGATGAATCCACTCCCCGATCCCATCACCCTTCGTACCCTCAGCCCAGACTGTATCCAGGCGTCCATCGAATAAATTCTCGGGTGCGTACTTATCCGCATGACGATCTCGCTCGAGCTGGCTCGACGCGGTAAGGCACAGCACAGAAATTGTACCCTTTTCAGCGGCCATTACATTCTCGGAAAGAAAGGAATTAAGAGCTTTTTCCTTCTTGCATGAGAAGCAGAGCAGAATGAGAATCGTGATACTCAAAGATGTATACTTTTTCATCGGCGCACTCCTCGTGTCTCTTGCTGAGTGAAAAAATATCATTGCAAAATCCCATATGTCAAGATCCATTTATCCATGAGAAGAATCCTTTAAAAAAATTTTGAGTTTGAAGTCATCAGTTCAAGCGCTTCAGGATGAAAATATCCTTTCTTTTATAGGAGGGCTTCTTAAAACTATTAATATGATGTCCCCGTGGCGGGCATTGTTTTGCATCTCCCGTGCACGCTGACATGCACGACGTCGTGTCTATGTGCGCACAATGCATAAAACCGGTATTTACAATTTGTGGATCAATATTAATACCGGTTTTTAGTGGTGCCCATAAATTATCCAGAAAGGATTCCCGAGGTTTTAATCACCATGTACAAATACTCGATATCCTTATACTCTCACCATCCGGCATCATAAATCTTTCGTCATGGTAGATGGAGGAAGTTAATTCCACTGGAAAAAACAAACGCCACCTTTCTCACCCGAAAAAACAGATTCGTCGGGATAGTGGAAGTGGGTAGGAAGCGCATTCACGTGTACATCCCGAACACCGGGAGGCTTGCCGAGCTTCTGATCCCGGGGAGGGAGGTTATCCTTACTCCCTCAATGGGGAAATATGCATATAAACTTACCTATGTTATCTATCGAAACAAACCTGTTCTCATCGATTCAATCAAGAGCAATAGCATCTTTCAAAAACTCATCGAAACGAAGAAAATACCGGAGCTACAGGATTATATGATAACGGCCCGTGAACCGGCATATAAAAACCACCGTTTTGACTTCATCATCGATAACGGGAGGGAACATCGATTTGTCGAAATAAAATCCTGCACACTTGCCTGGCGGAATATCGCTTCCTTTCCCGATGCCGTCACGACGAGAGGAACTGCGCACATACAGAATCTTGCCGAGAGCGAGAGGGGAATACTCTTCTTCATGATCCTGCACAGCGGCATCGATCTCTTTGTGCCCAATTATCATACCGATTACACCTTTTACCGAACATTCATGGATGAGCGGAACAGGGTTACCGCCCTGGCATACTCCGTCATCTACCAGGATTATGAAATTACCGGCGCTACCGGCGTAACAATACTCACTCCCGAGAGAGAACCCGCAGGATGCTATCTCCTCCTGTATATAAACAGAAAGAGGTTTTCCGCCGACATTGGCGCTCTCGGCAGAAGAGATTTTCCCCGCGGATTCTACGTCTATGTTGGAAGCGGCATGAGAAATCTCTTCGGTCGAATCGGTTATCACCGGAGAAAAAGCGAGAAGCGACACTGGCATCTGGATTATATAAAAGACAGGTTCACCTTTCTTACTGATATACCCATCGTCACCATGAGCAGGAGGGAATGTTCTCTCTCTCTGAAAATGCTCGAAGAAGGCGGAAGAGGAATAGATGGTTTCGGTTCAACGGACTGCCGGTGCAATAGCCACCTCTATTTCTTTGAGAGCAATCCACTCGACAGCGATGACTTCTGGGAGGTAATTCTCGCAGAGAGATTTGACGAATTTACAGAGGGGGATTAAAAAATCTTTTCATAATCAACATAGGGCCTGAAGGTGCCCTGCTCCTCAGCCTCCTTTAATATCTCTATGTACTTCACCAGATTCCTTCTGGACTGATCACGCATCATCGACCAATCCGCTTCAATGGCACCCGCAGGACATATCTTTTCACAGAACCAGCAGAATATGCACCCCTCCCTTTGAATTTCAGGAGGACGAGCATCGAGATTGATAGCATCGACCGGACAGTTATCCTGACAGAGCATGCATTCCGTACAGAGAGTAGTATTAATGGTAAGGGTCGGTGTGTATTTCCGTAAAATATCCGGCGTGAGCTTCTCTGATGTCCGCGCCCACCAGGTATCCTCTGTTAGTGCAAAGCTGGGTAATGCTCTCTCCCCCCTCCGAACCTGCGCGCTGACATCGACGATTACCTCTCCGAACTTTTCTGCAGCGTCGAGTTCAATCTCATCAGGATGTCCCGTTGTGTGCATGATCTCAGGATAGAACTGCAACGATGTATCAGCATACGTATCAAAAGAACCGATTACCGACAGGCCCTTCTTCTGCAACTCATCTGCCATGTAATAGAGTGTATTTCCCATAATGCTTCCATGCGTACAGAAGATAAAGGCGTGTTTATCGGGCATTTCATCAATTGCCCTGATAAAGTCCCGCACGTTAACCGGTTCACGATAGAAAAAGGTGGGACAGCCGATGCCGAAAATATCAAAGCGATTGAGTTGCCGTGATGAAGCCTCTTTCAGAGATGTGATCTCACACGAATGACTGCTTTTCTGTATCCCCTTCTGTATCCTTCGCGCAATTTTTTTAGTATTTCCAGTCTGAGAAAAAACCACAAGTATAATTCTCACCGATACCTATACCTCCATATAAGGTAAAGCTTAAAAACGCTCGAGAGAAAAATAAAAGAATAATAGGATTTATCACCCCTCAAAGAGAACCTGTAATACCTTATCAACCTCGCGTATCTCCTTGAGAATACCTCGAGCACTATTTCCCGAAAGGGTACTGATATCAATCCGCGAAATATGATCAAAGAGTGCATCAACGGCACTCTTCACATCGAGATCATTGTTCATGAAAACAGTAAATATCTTCGTGATCTCTTCACGGGAATTGTTATCGACATTTCCCCTGCCCTTTGCAATATCCGCAATGTCACGAATCATCCTCTTGAAAGCACGCAACCGGCCGGCAGCTCTTTTCATATTCCTTTCTGAATAATTAAGCCTTCTGCGATAATGACCATAGATGAGAAAAAACCGCAGTTCATCAATACCATATCCTTGCGCAAGAACGGTATCAGTATAGTAGAGATTACCCTTGCTCTTGGACATCTTATCACCATCAACATAGAGGTGATGGCAGTGAAGCCAGTATCGCGCCATGGGATAGGAACGTATTGACTCGAGGATTGCCCGCGAATAATCGTGATGTCGAATCAGGTTGTCAATACCACCGCAGTAAACTGAAAGGGTCTCCCTGAAGTGCTTGATCATCATGCTCGGATCCTGCACATTCCAGGCCGGCCTTCCACGACCAATTCTGGTTTCCCATGAAATCTCACCATCTCTCCCGCCGTGCCAGATGATAAAATCGCCGAGATTCCACCTCATTCCCGGATAGGTATCTCGATGAAAACGCCTCTTTTCACTCGGCCATCTTCTCATGTCGAGACCGTAAAGCTCTCCAAAACCGGGATACCGTAAGGGATCAAAGTATACATTTCCCTGGTGCCAATAGGCTATGCCCTCCTTCTCGAGCAGCTCTTCAATGATCTCAACAGCCTCTTCAACAGACTCAGAGGCTCTGGGGAGATAATCCGGAATCTTTATCCTGAGGAGATTCATCTCCTCAAGAAATTTCGAAATATTGTCATCGGTGAGATCCCTGATACTTATACAGCGGTTTCGGGCTTCACGAATTGCCTTATCCTCTACATCAGTGAAGTTCATGCCCCTCGTAACGCGGTATCCGGAATACTCAAGATAGCGCACCAGAACATCTTCAAACAGAAAGGTCCGGAAATTACCAATATGTGCCCGTTGATATACAGAAGGACCACAGGTGAACACCGTTACGAGTTTGTCATGAACGGGAACAAATTTCTCAAGACGATTGCCCAACGTGTTGTAAAGCTTTAGCAATTGACTTCACCTCTATTCTCATTGACGAATCTCTGAAAAATGTCCTGAGCCATAAATACTTTTCAGTACAGGAATACGAAAAGAAATGTGAAACAAACAATCTCCAAAACAGATAAAAAAAAACGAAAGAGCCAAGAACAGAGCATATGATAGTTTTTGAATCTCGCATGATCTCCACAATTCCAATCACTCTATTACCGACAAGAAGTGGTCTCCTTCTTTATCACATAGACTCCATCCTGAAAAGTGCTCATTCTGGAAAAACCGGGAACATCCCGATGCGTTTCGCAGATAACAAGAAGAACACCGAAGTAGTACACCAGAGCAGAATGAACCCGAGAATCATTTTTCAATTGATGATAGGCTCTGCAAATATTCTGGAGATTCCTCGCACGGGGATGTATTCTCTCAAGAGATGGAACGAAAATAAAGGTTGCCTCAATAAATCGAATAAAATTATCCGGAGATATGAGTATAACGGTGCGGTATCCTTCAACAGATTTTTTCATCTCCCGTATACTTCGGTACGTGCATCGCTGATAGAACTGCTCTGAATAGCGTATTCGGTATCTCCTCGAGAACTCGCGGGAGATTCTGCTCAGAAATGCCCGCTTCTCTCTGCGGGACGAATCGATATCGCCATCGACAAGATGTATCCCGACAAATCGCCCGGAAAAAAAATCAGCGATGCGGCTCTTCTCGCTGTATACAATCCGCTCAACATCACGATCATGATACTCGATAAAGAGCGCGAGCGCTTTCTGTATAAATTCTCCATACGATTCCGATTGAACCAGGGCATCTTCAAACTGCATATACAGGTTTGCGAGAAAGACCTTCGATAGATACGGGGTATAGCTTGTATAAAAAAGATGAAGATAGGGCGGCGTCGTTATTATAGTAGTCCCCTTTCTGGTGCTGTAGCGATAGGCGAGAAAATTATCGATTAATTCAACGGGAGGAAAGGGAAAGAGAACAATGTTCATCGGTTTTTTGAAATTAAGCCAAAACTTTGCTGCGGCGAGTGAATCATAGCGTTTACTGTCATATTCCACGTTATCAAATGAGAGAACATGGAAGAACTCGTTCAGGAATATGGTACTATTCGTGATATCCGGTATCATAATCACCCGTCTCTTACTGCTGTATAATCCACCAGTTTCACCAAAGGAAGCAACGCTATAATTTACTAGAATTGGTTTATAAGGAGGATTACCTATTCCCTGAAAGTGATTTTCTCTGACTATCTCAATGATAAGTCTATTATAACGAACAATCACCTTACGTGTTATGTATGCTTCAATCTCTTTGAGTGCTTCACGAATCTGCTTATTATCACGCAATTTCTTTATGATAGAGAACATGGGATTCCTGTGGGTTTCCTCTTCCATAAAGAGAAAAGCATTGAGCAGATCAATGCCATCCAATCCCATTGTCCGCTGATAGTTGGCATAGATATTCCGGGAACGTTTTTCTGTTAGAACAGCCAGGCGAAAAACCTGATAATCTACATCAGAACCGCAGATCGCTTTAATGCAATTCCGCAACTCGGTTATTCTCGTCCTCACATAATTGTCATGAGTCACGATCGGGTCACTTGCGTATTCATTCTCAAATACAATGCTCCGACACACGGTATACAGGAAATAACTTCGGTTAAAAACGTATTGTATACCTATATCAATCGGCGAAAGGGGAGTCCCCGAGAAAATGCAGACAAGCACAATGCCGGTGGAAACAACCCCTCGCATATCCCTTACTCGACCTCGTGAGCCTGAATGCCCCTGATCTTATCGTTGAGACGCTTATTGGTATCCATGAGCTGTACTGCTGTTTCACTGAGCGAATAGGAGAGCATCGCCGTTCGCTCAGCGCCCTTGTTTATCGATTCCATTGCCGAAAGTATTTCCCGTGTTCCATGTTTCTGTTCTTCGGTGGCATGCGACATCGTATTTGCCATCTTCTGAACCTCCTCGATATCCTGTACCGCTTTCTGATGAGCGCTGATCTGCATCTGAACGAGATCATGAACCTCGTTGATAATGCTGTTGATCTCCTTGACCCCGTCGGTGATCTCTCGGAGGAGTTCAACGGTCTGCAGTATCGAGCTGACCCCTCTTTCAGTATCACTGCTTGTCTTCTGAATGAGTTTTTCAATTTCAGCGGCATTGGCACTTGACATTTCCGCCAGCTTGCCGACCTCATCAGCAACGACCGAAAAGCCGCGACCCTCTTCCCCGGCGCGCGCTGCCTCAATAGCTGCATTGAGCGCCAGAAGATTCGTCTGATCAGAGATATCATTTATGACCGAAACAATCTGTGAGACTCTCAGAGAACCATCCCGTATACGCTGAATATTCTCAACAACTCGCGAGAGCTCACTCTCCCCCTCAAGGGCCCGTGTGCGAGTTCGCTCACCCCGCTCCTTCCCTTCCCTGCTCAACGCTTCGATACGACTTATCTGTTCATCGATGCTTCGCATTGCACCGAGATTGCTTTCACTGAGCTTATGCTGTTCATGGGCATTTCCGGCAATCGATTCTATCGATGCATCGACTTCTTCCATCGTGGCTGTCGTCTCTTCGACTGCCGAAACATGTCCGCTGCTGAGCTGGCTGTTCTCTTTGCAGAAACTGTTGATCTCTTCTACAACGCCATTTAAATTCTCAATAACCGAAGAGCTCTCCGCAGCGAGCTCTCTGAGCATCTTGAGATTTGAAGTCGCCTCCTCTTCCTTTTTTTCCGAGGTGAAGAGCAGCTCTCGAACATATCGAGATGCAATCGCAATAACCGCACCGATAGTCAGTAAGAAGATGCAGGCCACGATCCAGTTCACAGCGCTTATCTTCATCGGATATCCCCCAATCTTGCCGAACGTGAGGGTCATGGATCGCAAAGCGATAGCGGTGATATGAACCGATGAGAAAACCAAAACGCTCAATGCGCTCAGATAGTAGGCCAAGCGCGGTGAAAAGCGAAGCGCAGCCGTTCCTATGAGAATGAAGTATACGGCAAATTGCGCCGGCTGCCCCACCGCAAACTGCCAGTCAAAACGGGATAAAAAGAGATTACTGATATTGATAAAATATACCGCTGTTATCTCGATAGTACCACACAGGTACTTAATCCATCCCCGATACCGATTCAAGTACAATACGACAACAGATATTATAAACGAGATAAGATACATTATCATTGCTATGAGGAAGTATTCCCATTTGATCGTCCGGGTAAAATAACCTATTACTATTGGAACAACAAAGGTGAATATGAGAAATATCCGTACGCGGTTATAAGATCGCTCACCGCGAATTTCAAGCTCCAATCCTTCATCCATCTGCAACTCTCCTGAAATCTGTTCTTAATTATACCGTATAAAAACACACCCTTATAGAGAGAGAAATAAGAGAGCGGATCGCATTAATATAATTTTTTCTAACTCACTAAATCACATCCTGAAATAAAATAAAGGAAAATAAACGCTTTCACTGATTTACTATACATCCCCGCCCATCACGACAAGGAGAATTTTGAAAAGCATATCAGCTCTGTATATGAAAATTATTAAAATTTTTATAATAATAAACCTCTTGACAAATAAAGATTCAAGGATAGAGAATTATTATAACAATTTCCCTCCCCGATTGAGGGAAGGGGATGTGTACGAATGCCTTTCTTCAGGCAGTAAAAACTACTACAGAAGAGAATCAATATGGAACTGATGAGAGAAAAGAAAGAAGCACGATTCCTCGATCCCTTTAACGATTTTAAAGAGAGCATCCGCTCCTGTGAGATCAGGGAGGATCCTCTTACCCGACGTCGTTCTCGGATCCTCCACTTCCCTGTAAGGCAAATGGAAAAACCCGATCTCCGTCCCCTCATAGAAAAATCGAGCGAATTCTGTCCATTCTGCCCTGAGATGGTTGAGAAGATCACGCCGAAGTTCATTCCTGAAAACTTTCCCAGGGAACGGTATCGGAACGGTGAGGCAATCTGCTTCCCCAATGTCTTTCCCTACGACGAAAACGGCGCCGTAACCGTAATGACCGAAAAGCACTTTGTGCCGATTGCAGAGTTCAGCCGTGAAGTGTTACGCAATGCCATCTCCTGTTGCGTGGAGTTCCTGAATGACGTCAGGAATCATCAACCTGATGCCATTTACCAGTCGATAAACTGGAACTTCCTTCCCCGCGCAGGAAGTTCTATCATACATCCA
>CAZZCF010000172.1:0-8751 GCA_964652955.1 uncultured Leptospirales bacterium | reverse complement strand
TGTCGTTCAGGGACAGCTCATGAGTCTCCTTCTCTGTCTTATCGTGGTATGCATCATGGTGATACTGCTTTTTAAGAACATACAAGCCGGTTTTCTTGCCCTGATCCCGATGAGCGTGGGAGTGATCATTAATTTTGGAATCATGGGGTGGTTTGGTATTAATCTTGATATGGCAACGGCGATTATTGCCTCATTGACTATCGGCATTGGCGTGGATGATACCATTCATTTTTTAAATACGTACAGACATAACCGTGAGATGAATCTCAGTGTTGATGAAACCATTCGTCGAACGCTTGCCGTTTCGGGGAAAGCGATTATTTACACATCGCTTGCTCTCATATTCGGTTTTTCGGTTCTGGTTGCATCGAACTTCGTTCCGATAATTTTATTCGGTATTCTTGCAGCCATAACGATGATTGCAACAACAATTGGCGCGCTGCTGGTTTTGCCATCAGTGATTAAGGCAACGGGTGTCTCGCTTGAGGAATCAACATCTGAGTCTCGCATCTGGAAATATTTATATATCGGAAAATTCTTTCAGATCAGGGAGAATAGTGAATAGAAGGAGATGAAGCCTTTCCGGCTGATAGTGCATTAAAGGCTCTTTTAGGGATTCCCCTGCTCGGCGAGTAATTATAATATTCGCAAATTCGTTTTCTGATAAAATTCTAACGGCAGTCATGAACTGGCAGTAAGCACTATTTCAATTCAGGAGGATTCGTATGAAGGTGAAAAGGTATGTGATTATGTTAGCTGTTCTGTTTTTCTGCCCATCTCTCTTCGCCCTTACCGGCAGAGAGATTATTGAAAAGAGTGATGCGCTTCCCGAGCCCAATACGGGGGAAACAACGGTTTTGATGTTTATTCATAAAGGGGGGAGAGTCCTTGAAAAGGAATTTGAGGGTATTGCAAAGAAGTTCCCCAACAATGAGGAGAAGATGCTGATATCCTTTGTGAGACCGACGAGGATCAAGCTTTTAACTCATTCACATAAAAACAGTGATGATGATCAGTGGTTGCGTTTGTCCTCGGGAAGGATAAAGCGAATTGCTGCAACTGAAAAAGACAAGCCTTTTGTCCATTCACATTTTTATTATGAGGATTTGCAATCTCGGGACATTGATGAGTATGACTATCAATATATTGGTGATGGTCAGGCTGCAGGTTTTAGCTGCTATAAGGTTGAATCGGTTAAGAAAGGTGGTCAGAAGGTCTATGATAAGTCAATCCTCTATGTAAGAAAGTCAGACTATTTTATCGTCCGTATCGACCTCTACCGTAAAGGTGTATTTGATAAATATCTCGTGAACTATGATATAAAGAAGGTCAGTGGTATTCTCACTCCGTTCCGTTCAGTGATGTATAAAGCTGATGGTTCTGGCAATACTGAATTGAAGCTCAAATCGGTAAAATATAATATAGGAATAAGTAGTTTTAAGTTCAATAAAGAGGCGCTTCGATAACTTTCCCGATCCCTCCCGATGGAATGTTTTCAGGAAGGGTAAGGGAGCATTATTTCGGTGGGAGTTTGTGCTCGGTTTTTTATCAGTGCTTCACGGCGAGCAATTCAAGCATTTCTGTAATGTCTGTCGTTGGCAAATTGCAGTGAAAGTTGTGGCAGACATAAGCCGTGGCGCCATTGATAGAGCTGAGATCTCTTATGAAGGGTGCGATAGTGAGGAGTGGTGATTGGCTGTCCTCGTTATGGTGGAGGACTATTTTATTCGGAGCATAGTGATTTCTCAGCGCTGCAATCATCTTCTGTGTATCCTTCTGTTCCAGGCTGCCGACAATCACCACTTCATAGGATGGTCCTCTTTGGAAATCCATTGCAACCATGAACTGGGTAAATGCCAGCGGTGCCTTCATCGCTTGCGATGAAGAGAGCTTTCCTATCTTTTCAGCCCGCTGCTCCAAAAGAGGATTTCCGGTTATTCGTCCGAGACGAAGGAGATTCCACATGGCGATCGAGTTTCCGGAGGGCACAGCGCCGTCAGAGATCTCCTTCTGGCGGATGAGAAGATTTTCCCCATCATCCGGCGTAAAATACAAACCGCCATCTTGCGTATCCCAGAAATGAGCAATCATCTCTTCGTTAAATGAGAGTGCGCTCTCAAGAGAGGGGATTTCGAATGTTGCCTCATAGAGTTCAATCAGTCCCCAGATGAGAAAAGCATAATCGTTCAGGTATGCTTGGACTGCTGCCTGTTTATCGCGATAGCGGTGCAATAAACGTCCGTCTGTGGTTTTCATGCTCGTTAGTATGAAGTGAACTGCGTTTTTTGCCGCCTCGGCGTATTTCTGTTCGCCGAATACCTGGGCAGCGCGTGCACATGCAGCAATCATCAATCCATTCCAGTCGGTAAGAATCTTGTCGTCTCTGAAGGGGCGTATCCGCTTTTCTCGAATGCTGAAGAGCTTCTGCCGTGCATGCTGCAGATGCAATTTTGCTGCTTCAGGGGATATGCCAGCTGCTGTGGCTGCTTCATCGAGAGACCCGGTTATATGCAAAATGTTCTCTCCGGTCTTCTCCCCGGATGCCTCTTCTGAAAAATTCCCCTCTCGCTCGATAGTATAGAAGTGCAGTATAATCTCGGCTTCAGCGGGGGAGAGTGCTGCCCGTATCTCCTCTTCTGTCCAGACATAGAACTTGCCTTCAATTCCCTCTGAATCGGCATCCTCGGCTGAGAAGAATCCTCCTTCCGGTGATGTCATATCCCGCATTACATACTCGAGCACTTCCTGTGCGGTGTGTTTATAGAGGTGATTCCCCGTTGCCTGATATGCTTCGGTGTAGGCAATGGCAAGCATGGCCTGATCGTAGAGCATCTTTTCGAAGTGGGGAACGAGCCACTTCCGGTCTGTTGAATATCGGTGGAAGCCGAAGCCGAGCTGATCGTAAATACCGCCGGAACGCATTGCAGTAAGGGTCTTTTCAACCATTGCGAGGGCTTCTGAATCTCCGGTTCGTTTCCAGTAACGGAGCAGGAAGAGGAGGTTATGAGGTGTCGGGAATTTTGGAGATGAGCCGAATCCGCCGTGTTCGTCATCAAAGCTCTCAGCGAGAAGGTGATACGTGGTATCCAGTATCGATCTGCTCAGCGCGCCATCCGTTGATATGTCAGATACCTGGCGAAGTGCTTTTGTAATCTGATCGGCGGAGTGCTCGACCCGATCGAATTGATTTTTCCAGACTTCAGCAATACGAGGAATGAGTTCGATCATGCCAATGCGTCCGAAACGGGTTTCTTTCGGAATATAGGTTGCTGCGAAAAATGGCTTTTTCTCCGGTGTCATAATAATCGTCAGCGGCCATCCACCGCTCCCGGTCATCATCTGGCAAATAGTCATGTAGAGAGCGTCAATGTCGGGCCGCTCTTCTCTGTCCACTTTCACGCTGACGAAGACCTCATTCATCAATCGGGCAACTTCGGCATCCTCAAAAGATTCGTGCGCCATAACGTGACACCAGTGGCAGGTGGAATAACCGATTGAGAGAAAAAGGGGCTTCTTTTCTTTCCGAGCTTTCTCAAATGCTTCATCTCCCCAGGGAAACCAGTCGACCGGATTATACGCGTGTTGAACCAGGTAGGGGCTTTTTTCAGCGATAAGCCTGTTCACGTGTTTTGTATCTTCGCTTGATGTCATATCCTTCACTCACGGATAATACAACGGTCAATCAACATATACGGCACCATTATGTGCATGTTCTCATGTTCACTCATAGTATATCCCTGTGAGGAAATTTATCATAATATTATTGTAACTCACTGACGAAACTGCCGCCATCCTGCTGAGGAGTTGTCGTTTTTTTCCAGTGAAGATATTGAAGGCAAATGGTATGTCGTGATTATTCGAAGTGTGCTCTTAAAGCTGTTTCTCAGGAGAATCTTTTTTTAAGTTCTTCAATGAAAGACTTCATATACAGGGGGAGGTCCGGCGGTCGGCGGCTGGAGATAATGTTATCATCGACGACAACCGGTTCATCAAGCCAGATGGCACCGGCATTTTTCATGTCATCCATTATTCCCGGGGTGCTCGTTGCCCGCTTGCCTCTGAGTATATCGGCTGATATGAGTACCCAGCCGGCATGGCAAATAATACCAACAGGTTTCTTCTGTTCGTTCATTTTTTTGACGATATCGATCACCTCGGGGAAGCGTCTCAGCTTGTCGGGAGCCCATCCTCCCGGTATGAGGAGCGCTTGATAATCATCTGGGTCAATATCGGTAAATCCGTAATCTGAAATAGCAGGGATGCCGTATTTGCCGATGTACTGTTCCGTAGATCTCTCTCCTATGAGGTGAACCTGAACGCCCTCTTCCCGCAATCGCAGGACGGGATACCACAGCTCGAGATCCTCAAACTGATGATAGACGAGATTCATTGCTTTCAGCGTGTTTATCGGCATGATGTTTCCCTCTCCGTTCAGTATTTCTCCTCCCGGCATATTCTGTTTCAAATACAATGCATATTATGGGAGGCGATATGCGATTATAACCGGTGGTGAGCCCTTGCGACAATTACTTTTTTTGCGAGCAGCTGTCGTGA
Organism: uncultured Leptospirales bacterium; assembly: GCA_964652955.1. Classification (GTDB taxonomy): domain Bacteria; phylum Spirochaetota; class UBA4802; order UBA4802; family JAKQUI01; genus CAZZCF01. Next base: position 4,197 of record CAZZCF010000172.1, on the reverse strand, counting down.
GCAACCTTTTTTTGATAAGGAAGCTCATGCGCTATAATTATTGACTTTTCAGGTTGCATAGAATACGTTCATCTCCATTGAGATGACAGCTCACTTCTAGTTTTACTTCGTCCATCTGATCGCAAGAGGGTTTCGCCTGTTTTACTGAAGAGTGGTGTGCTGGAGTTGTCGCGATGAGCAATATTCGGTTAAACAGTAAAAGGGATTAAGGAGGAGTGTATGAAGAGGGGATGCTTTTTTCTCATTACCTTTTTTCTGGCATCTCTCGTGCTTGTTTCAGGGGTTTCTGCTGAGGATGGGGCAATGAGCACGAGAATCGGGATTCACGTTATTGGAGGAGTCGGTTTTGCCAATAATGTTCGCATGGCGGATCGATTGAATATTCGACGTGATATCGCCAAAGTTACATACAGCGGGGAAGAGAATGAGGATCAAAGAGAAGAGCCGCTCGGATATGCTGGTATAGAATTGGAGCCCCGTTTCTTCTATCACAACATCGTATGTGCCGTTTCAGTCGGTTATTATAATGTCAACAATGGCGTTCGTGAGGTCAATGGAACCGTTGGGCCGACACCGGTAACTTATAGAGCCGAGTTAGATCTTACCTTTACTGCATATCGAGGAACCGTTTATTACAAGGTTACACTGGATGAAGATAGCTTTGTACTCCTCGGCTGGGGAATTGGATACTATAGCGGCACTATGGAGGAGAGCTTCGGTTTGATTGGATCCGAACAATCGGATAAGGATACCCAATCGAGTATCGGCTGGAACAGCGCTCTCGAGTATAACCTTATTTTTTTCAACTCGGTTAACCTTTCAATCGGCATCCTGAGCAGATTTGCCGAGGTATACGATTTCAGAGTAAACGAAGCAGACGAGGATGATAAGTTCAGCGGTGGCCTGACAGGATTATACCTCTATGCGGGTGTTGGGTATCTCCTGTAAGGTGGACTATTAGTATGCAATCTCCTCTCCCTGCGCGGTTTTTGCATCGGTGAAGAGAAGAACCGAATAGGCGAAACAGTTAAAGCTGAAAAGATATTCTCGTACCTCGGCGGTGTTATTGCTCTGAAAGAGATCAGTATACGTGCAGTTCACAAGTGTAACGATTGTGATCAAAGCTATTACCGATAGTGCTGCCAGAAGCATCAAACAATCTTTTTTTATGTAATGTATCAAATAGAAAACGAGGACCAGATAGCCGAGATGATACTCGGGAGTTACCTGTTCATACGATGCATATGCGGACATGAGAAGGAAAGAGTATACCAGGAAGGTATCCGGTAGGAGAATACCGAATATTCTCCTCCTTTTGAAATAGGAAGCACTCGCACTGATGAAAATGAGAAGTGTTGTAAGGTGGCGAAATCCTTGCTGGAATAATCGCTTGTTTATATTGTGAATATTTAATTCGTTCTGATAGTTCATTTCGGAGAGTGTTTGAGGTGTCTTAATTGAGAAGATTCGTTGCCCCCAGCTTATCTCTTCCCCGGCTGCCCAGAAGAAGACTATACCAACTGCTAAAAAAGTAATGGCCAGAGCTCTCCAGCCCTGCCCCATTTTCAGGTAGCGGGAGCCGGTGAGGATGAGGAATATGCTTGTGAGAAGCAGGAAAAAGAATCCGAGATACTCTATCAGGGCATCCTCGCGAAGCAGGGCATGAAAAAGGGTAGTCTGGAATACAAGCGCGTAACAGAAGATGAGAAGGTTTACAGATATGAACAGATAGCAAAAAAGCGAAAACCATTTTCCGGATTGTATGTTCTTCTTTAAATTTGTTTCCATAAATCGATATGATGAAATGCAATTATTGAGCGGTATGATGGTATTAGTGTAAAAGGGATAAGGAAATCCTGTCAAACCTCTTTTTTTGATTTGTTCATCGTCTTGCTTCTTGTGTAACTCTTGGAAATCTAATGTATCACAGCTGCATTTTCCCCGCACGTATCATCGGTGAAATGTCATGTCATCCGCTCCGGTACCCTGAATGGAACTACCCGTCGACTTTTTAGCAATTTCGTTGACACGACTCAGGCTGAACGGTATCCTATAAAAATATTCATCATTATGGTACTTTTTTTTACTCTGTTCCAGAGGATTCGTGATGGCACAACCGTTGCAGACAGGTGCTGAAAAAATGATTATGGTTGATAGCGGTATGAGCAATGGGGATTTGTCGAATGAGCAAAAAAAATGAGTTGTCCGAAAAAATTCAGCTCTTGTATTTTCATATATATGCTTTTATTTTGTTGTGGAGGAACAGATGAGTAGAGGAGATAAAGGATCATTCTATCCCGAATGGACAGAGGAGCCCCCTGAAGCGGGGACCTATCGTTCAGTCTTTAAGTGGGGAGCACCTGAGGCATTCAAGCATCCAAATAAGAGACTCTATGCGATGATGAAAGATGTCTTTCAGATGACCGATGATGATTTCAGGCAGAAGAAGAAAGAGGGGAATGGGGCTGTCAAATGCCGACAAAAGACTAAACTTTCAAGTGAGCGATTAAAGGATCTCGCAAAAATCGTTGGTGAGGAGAATGTTGCAACTGATGATTATTTGCGTGTGAAGTTCTCTTACGGCAAGACCATGGAAGAAACCATGAAACTGAGAGATGGCATTACAGATGGTGTTGCCGATGTGGTCGTACACCCGCGGAACAGAGAAGATGTCAGCGAGATTGTCAGGTATTGCAACAGGAAAAGTATTCCCCTTTACGTTTATAGCGGTGGCTCATCGGTTACCATGGGTATCAAGTGTGCGAAGGGGGGCATCTCTCTTGTCATGAGCACGCATATGAATCGTATTCTGGAGTTGAATGAGACGAATCAGACCGTTACCGTCGAACCGGGAATCTGGGGGCCCGATTATGAGGATATGCTTAATAATGCACCGGAAAAACTCAATGCGAAGCGCCGGTACACCGGTGGGCATTTCCCCCAGTCCTTTGAGTACTCAACCGTTGGCGGTTGGATTCTTACCCTCGGTTCGGGACAGCAGTCCTCCTATTATGGCGATGCCTATGATCTGGTCGTGAGCCAGGAATATATAACACCAACAGGGTCTTTTAAAACACATGACTATATTGCGACTGCAACAGGACCGAAGGTAAATGACATCATGAAAGGGAGCGAAGGGGCGTACGGAATTCTCGTAAGTGCGACAATGAAGATATTCAGATACATGCCTGAGAATCGGAGGAGATTCGCTTTTATCTTTCCCACCTGGGAATCGGCAATTGATGCTGTTCGCGAGATATCTCAGGGTGAGTTCGGTATGCCCTCTGTCTTCCGTATATCTGATCCTGAAGAGACTGATATTGCTATGAAGCTCTACGGTATCGAAGGGACGCCTATCGACGCGATTATCAAAATGCGGGGATACAAACCGATGAAGCGGTGTCTGTATATAGGACAAACCGAGGGTGAGCGGACATTCTCAAAAAATGTGAAAAAAAAGGTAAAGAAAATCTGCCGCAAGTATGGGGCCATGTACATAACCGGCTATCCGGTGAAGAACTGGGAACATGGGAGGTATACCGATCCCTATATGCGTGAAGATCTTCAGGACTATGGTATTATGACAGATACCCTCGAGTCAGCTATTGGCTGGGATGGTCTTCAGCAGCTTCACCGGGGGGTGCGTGAATATATCAAGAGTCGTCCCAATACGATATGCATGACGCATGCTTCTCATTTCTATCCACAGGGTACCAATCTCTATTTTATTTTCATTGCTAAGATGGATGATGTTGAAGAATACCGGGAATTTCAGTTCGGTATTATTGATCATATTGTAAAGAATGGCGGCTCTCTGAGCCATCATCACGGTGTTGGGAAGATGACAGCGCCGTGGATGGAGTATCATCTTGGCAAGGAGCAAATGGCTGTTCTGAAGGTGTTGAAAAAGCATTTCGATCCCCGTAATATAATGAATCCGGGTGGAACACTGGGGCTCGATCTCTCTCAGAAACAGCTGCGGAAGGTCAAATAAGCAGTGTCCCTGGAGGGGGAAACTGCTTATTTATTATTGCATTCTTTGAGAAGGGGAGATGTGCTCATTCTACAATCGGGGTCATATCGCTGGTTGCAATGAGGTTTGTGTCAGTTTCCCGCAAACCGCTCTTGACGGTATCTCCCGGTTTTAATCGCTCAGTGACCGTGATGTCATTGATTTCATTCATATAGAGGAATATG
>CAZZCF010000171.1:0-8802 GCA_964652955.1 uncultured Leptospirales bacterium | reverse complement strand
ACTATCAGGGGTGGATGGTAGTATTAAATACAATTATTCCATTATAGAAGAATTAAAAAAAAGAGACTGATTAAGATGGCAATGAAATTTTTATGCTTCATTAAAATAGTTTAATAATAGTTTTAACATCTAAAAAACCTACCCTTTTTACAAAACACCAATCGCCAAATAAGTTAAAATATATTGTTATCATAAGAAACAGTACTGTCAATTGGAAATCTGCTGTCCGAATGAGGGTGGAAGATACATTCCCATTTGCATAAACTTAATCCAATGTAACGGTTCTTCGAATCTGCGCCATATGGGGGAGATATGCCGGTCCTTTTATGATAAATTGGTGGAATAGAATGGATGGTGATGAACCTGTCCGGTAATTTGTAATGTAAAGTGGCCAACCCACATCTTATTAAAAAGACCAAATCAATGCGGGCTTCATTCCCTCAGGGATATCACTCAGTGCTAAAATATCCCCGCCATGATTCGCAAATTCCGGAATGTACGCCAGGCAGGATTCGAACCTGCGGCCCACGGCTTAGAAGGATGAGTGCCCCCTCTTTATTCCCGTTTAAAGCTGAATATTTGAAAATACGGTGCGCCATTGACAACTTATTGTCAAGACGTCTTTTTTTCCCGAAATGGTATAATATTATCAATCTTTCCGACCTTCTCCCAACCGTCCGCTCCCCCGTACATCGCATAACGACTCTCGGTGATAGCAACTGAAGAGTGCCCCAGGAACGCGCTGATGTCTCCCAGATTGACCCCAGCAGTCCTCAGTCCCTGTCCAAAGTGCCTTCTCAGGTCATGGAAGCGCAGCTGCAGGCCGTGGATCTCCCGGAATGACAACCGGCTCCTCAGGCGTTCCCAGTCACACCGGAACTTGTCACGCCGGATGTTGAGGACCCTTTTCCCGAAGGGATCCAGCTCCCTGAGGTGTGCCAGGTGCTCCCGGACGAATGCCGATAGCGGGATTGTCCTCGCCTTTCTGCTTTTCGTGCGCTGAGGATCCAGCCGGATCTCCCCGCGCTCGAGATCCACCTCGTCCCACTCAAGACCGAGGATCTCTCCCCTCCGCAAGCCAGCCCCCAGGGCAAGTATAACAGCAGTGTAAAGCTGCCCCTCGGCCTTGTTCAGCAGTTCAAGCAGCTGACCCTTGTTCAGGATAAATGTCCGGTGATTCCTCTCCTTCAGCTTCTTACCGAAAGCGGGATTAGCTCCGGCGTAATGCTCCCGCTCGATGCAGTAAGAAAAGAATTTTGAAAGGATGGCGATATCGTGATTAATCGTCCCATCAGAAACCACCCCACCACCCCGGATCTTCTGATGCCTCCGCCACACAATGAAATCGTCAATCATAGTGCGCTTTATTTCATCGAGCGGAATATCGGCAAAGAACTCCCGGAATAATGCTATCGACTTCTGCGCCTGCTCATTCTGGGCCTTCGAACGATTCAGAGCTCTATACCATTTCAAGAACTCATCAGAGATTTGAAAGAACGTGTGCCCCTGGGAGATCTCGATATCTATCTGATGCTGTCTCCTGAACTCTTCTATCAGTTCCCGGTATACCCCATCAATCCGCGATGGTAAGCAGACAACCGTTTTCCGTAGCCTTTTATATTCTACCGGACAGCAGTCGATGTTATATCGGACCTTCCCCTTCGGGACACCATTTTGATTCTGTGAACGATAATATGGGCGATCAATGCTCAATGCCCGCCTCCTTCCGGAAGCAGACCGTAGCGTGTAATAATATAGCGATATCTCGGGACCTGTCAACCATGATTTTTTATCGCCTCTATAACCTCAGTGGGATCCATAAGGTATGCCTTCCCGGTAGGCCGGTATGCAGGTATAACTCCACGCTGGATGAGCCGGCGGATGGTGTACCCGGGCAGGGATATGATTTTCGTCATCTCCTCAACCGTAATGAGTCTTTTCTCATTCATTAACCGCACTCTCTACCGCCTCGCAGATCTCCCGCGTCTCCTCTTCTGCTCGTCTTGCAGCGTCAAAGTCATAATATTGCGATAGTGAGCTCGTTATTATCTCTGAGGCCTGGGTATCTGTAAGAGCTTCCCATTGATACCCCGGATGGTCCGGATTTTCAGGGATGCCATAAAATTCGACCTGTGCCTCAGTCAACCCGCATCGGATAAAAACAGGTGAGGAGCCGCACCAGCCGGATATATGAGCTTTTCCCGTTTCAAATATCGTAATCCCCGCGCTGTCAAGGTCACCGAAGTAAAGAACTATCACAGGCTTGCTGTACCTGCCCCAGAGCCTGTCGATATATTGAGAGATGGTGTACTTGTAGGGTATCGATGGCTGTCCACCGAAAGGGCATAGAGAAATGCCGTGAGGAACGTATTTCTTGAACTGTCCGATCATTGCCCGTGCCTCAAACATTATAATGATAATGTTCTCCTGGTAGTGATTCGGATCAACGTGATAAGAACAGCTGTACGCATAGTTTTGATATTCATCAAACAGCGCTTCCCGCTCTTCCTTTGACTCCCGAACGGCAAGCTCGATTAGATATTCAATGTCAGGCCCCGGCTCATCACCATCGTGCTCTGATATTATCATCTCCCGTGTTTCATCTGCGAGTATCAAAGGATGCCAGTCCCCGTAAAAGGCGTGACGTGCTCGACTGGTTAAACTGGTGAAATTGTCATAGTCCGTCTTTGCACTGTAAACCCCGTCCTGCAGGAGCCGGTAAAACGCCCATCTTACCGATACCGAATAATCAACACTATTAATGTGTTCGAGTGCCCTCGAAAGGATTTTCCGGCTTCGAGGGTGAGGCTTCCATTGCTTTTCACCGAAACCGAAACCATCCAGGAGGCTATCGAAACCAGGATCACCGAAGTCCGGTATGGAATTCATATCAACCCTCCATGTTTTTAAAATACTCTTCCAGCTCCTCGTCTGTAAAATTTTGCTTTTGCCCGTAGGGGATCCTAATCAGGACGCTGACATATCCGCTGAGAGGCTCCAAAAAGGCAACACCCCTCGCCTGCAGCGTCATCCGGTAGTAAATGACATCACCCACCGGGACCGCCTCGGGGAAATAACTCAAGTCTACATTTTCGAGGATTCCCTTATACTCAGTCTCCTTGTAAGTGTAAACTTTTCCCAGGTGGATAACCCTCGACTTTCCCTCGCCTACCGCTAAGGGGAGCAGGGGTATCACAAGTTTTCTCTCGTCGTCCATCAGTATTCTCCTTTACTACGTTGTATTTTTGAGACCACTCCTCGAGCTTCTGGGCATCCCTGCGGAGCTCCTGAATTTCATCGAGCATCCAGTCTGCGATATTAATTGCGTCCATTAATAGTCGAGCCTCTCAATGAATTTCATTGAAACCCTGTCGAACGTAACCCGGACGTCTCCCAGGCACCCGTTACGATTTTTCGCTATAGATATAATCCAGTCAGTTGAGCGGATGCTTTTCTTGTCCCGATAAAGCAGCATGACCATATCGCTATCCTGCTCAAGTGCCCCGGACTCCCTCAGGTTGCTTAATGTTGGTACCTCCTGCACATCCGCAGCCCTGTTGAGTTGGCTCAAGGCGACAATCGGGATATCGAGCTCAAGAGCAAGATTTTTCATCGACCGTGATATATGCGCGACCTCCTGCTCCCTTGTCTTTGCTCTGGGTGACTGTACGAGCTGCAGGTAGTCAACGATTACCATCTCAATATTGTGAGTGGTGCGGTATCTTCTCGCGAGGCTGCAGATAGTCTCAGCTGTGCATTTTGAACCATCGTAATATATGACTGTCGGACCCTCTGCGAGCTCCTCAGCTGCTTTCTTGATTGAGTCTTTATCGCTATCCGACAGTATACCGAGCTCTATCTTGTCATAGGGTATACCGGTCGCCGCGGTCATCTGCCTTATTGTGGCTTGCCTGAAATTCATCTCCCGGAGGACTACCAGGACAGAACATTGTTGAGCCTGGGCCATCTGCAGGCCAAGAGCTGTCTTCCCTGCGCTGGTATTCCCACCCACCAGGACAAGATAACCGGAGCTTATCCCGCCGATTACCTCATCAACATCCTCTATGCCTGTCGGGTACCTTTTGCCAACGCCGATGAATTCAAGGTCCCCCTGCTCTTTGCTGAAGTGGATTCCATCATCATTCAGGCCGATTTCCGAGAACTCCTGGGAGAAGCTTTCCCATGACTCATTAATGTCAACACTAGGGGCCCTGAGCGCTTTCCAGAATTTTTCAGCGAGCTTTCGCGCATCTCGTTTCCTGCGCTCTTCTCTGAGATATCTTATGTCGCTGTCCAAGCGATAGCTCCCGGTCGGGTAAGTCTTTGTCTCGATAAGTGCAGCTGTAATGTTTTGAAAGCCGTTGCTGTTCGCGTATTCGTAGAGGAGATCGAAGTCGATACCCTTCCCGGAGCCGGAAAAATGTTTTATAAGCTTAAAGAGATCCCTGCAGCCTGCATTAATGAAACACTGCTCATCGAGATCCGAGAGTCCTTTCAGGAGCGAAACATTATCACCTATAATGGTTGAAAGTACCCTGTGCTCTATCATTTTGACCCTCTCTCGAAGTTTTCCCGAAGATCCCCCAGGCCCTCGGACTTTTTCTCAATAAGCTTATTCCACATCCCCAAGAGGGTACGTGGTGTAATTGTCAATTTACGTTCAAAGTCGCTTTTCGGATTGGACGCCATGAGTGCCAGGAGACGGAGCTTATTCTTCACAACTCCCAGGGGATCCGGCGCGGAGCGGACCCGCTTTAATATCTGAACTACTGCGCCGGCCTCTTTCCCGTCGTGGTAGTATTTCTCACCAAAAACGCGCGCCGAAGCATCCTGTATTAATTCTTTAATATCGTTATGGAGCTTCTTTTCTTCAGTGCTGGTATTTTTGCTTTTCTTTCGTTTAGAGGAGGGAGTCGGTGTGTTTTTTTCACCGACATCTATATCTTTATTAATATCTTTATTCTCTTTACCCAATTGGAAGTACCCCGTTACCCAATTGGAAGTACCCCCCGTTCCAATTGGAAGTACCCCCTTGCCAATAGTAAGTATCCTTTTTACTACCTCTTTCCCCCTTCTTTCGTATTCAGCCGTGATATATCTCTTTGCGATAAGCCGCTTTATCATCCTGCTCACGTACCCAGGAGATACCCTGAAATACCGCGCAAAGTAGGTATTACTCGCGTAACAGCCCTCTTTCCCGTCCAGCCATAGAATACGCGCCAAAATGAGTTTCTCAGCAAAGCTCAGTGATTCATCATGGAGGATCTCAATAGGGATAAAAAGTCCCTTCTCGGAGTTTTTTTGCTTGACGTTTTCGGCGGCTGTGTTATCTTTACTCATAGATAATCCTTTAGTGGTTTATCTCATGCCTCTGGCGCCCTGGCCTCGCGCCTCGGTGCCCGGGTATCTTACAGTTTCGCTTCAATCATGGAAAGCCCGGCTCGCCAAAGTCTCGGGCTTTTCCTTTATGATGCCAACTCAACAGCTCGCCTTTTCATATTCTCGCGCATAGTATTTATACCCTCGAATCCGAGCTTAAACTGTCCGAGTGTGAGCTCATATTTGCCGAAACGATCAAGTAGATCATCGAAAGCCCGATCAATTTCGATGGGATCATCGAGCTCTTTGCTTTCTACTTTTTTTTTAATCTGCTCGCGCTCGTAATTGAGTTTACGAGATGCAATCTCAAGGCCCGCCATAAAGCGAACGTAAGAGCTTACAGTCATTCCTTTCTGACTGGATATTTTTTTGAGCTCCTCATGAAAGTCAGAGGTTATCCTCACTCGCAGCATAAAATCACGCGATTCCATAGCACCACCTTCTACACATTATTGATACAATCATGACATTAATGTAGCGACGATAGGCTTTAAAGGCAAGCACTTTTTTAATGTGACATAAAAAAATTTCACTTTGTTAGTCTCGTCTAATTTTTCCAATGTTAGACGCGTCTAATTTTTCTTGACATTTTGGGGTGAGGAAGATATTTTTCGGGCATGGGAAGGCCAAAGGGTTCGCCCGAAACTGATCACAGCACCAGAGTACCATTCAAGGAAAAAAATCTCGCTTACTGCTCGCCTGTTGAAATGACAGTAAGGGTTCAGAGTTCAGTTAAATACCAACGCCTTATCAGGCACCTTGAGGCACACGCCGAGAAGCTGGGCATTATATTAACAGAAATGTAATTAAGCGACTTTTATACCCTTTTTTTCAAGATATCGTATAGTCTCCTCTCCTGCAATAGCCTTCTCGGTGTTTACCAGACAGTCAAGCAGCTGCTCACCTTTACTGGCCCCGAATGTTTCAGAGAGACAGTCGAGTATCGCCTTCCTGATTATGTATAGGTGCCAGGCCCTGAGCGCTTTCCCCAGGGGATACTTTCCCCGTGCGGTCCTCGGTATAACACCCTCGCGGGCAAGCTCCCGGACATACTTCGCTGAATTGCCAATAATGCCCGCGATATATTCAGCTCTCACCGGTGCATCGGCGAAAGTCTCATCTTTCACGGCGATGCCCTCACCGAGAATAAATTCAAGTTCACTCGTTTTGATATATCCTTGGTCAAAGTCCATAAATCACCTCATTTTTAATGTTTGCTGAATGATAGGGGACGAACCCTGAAATTTTGCCCAGACGCTGTGCGAAACGCGCCCGCCATAGCTACCCGTATCTATGCCCCCTTGCCCAGTACCTTTTTTCATGCACGTAAACCCTGAACCAGTCAGCACTTAAAGAAACTGAGCGGGGAGATCGCTCCCCCCGCTCTCGTTATCAGACTATCACATCGTCAGCGTAACTGAAACTCTCGACGTGACGGATGCAAAAATCAACATCCATAAACACGATGATCCTGAGTGCTCCCGTGTCCGAATGCGTGTAAGGATCGACTAAAACATCCAAACCCGACCATTCGCCGATCACCAGGTCATTCCAGTTCCCGAAAATTATCACAGCCCTGTTGTCAGCTGAGGTCCCTGTCGTTCCACCTGAAGTAAGATGATCGGGGCACTGGCTTGAGCAATAAGCACGATATCCATTCAGTTCGCCAACGTCAATCTCCGGCCCCTTCGACCAGAGAGGGGTCTCTCCATAAGTCGTATTCGTATGCGTCCGCTTCAAAAGCCCGCGCACCCGGGGACAGGTGAGATAAGCAAGCGCTCCGACGTCGGCATTGAGGGCCGCAACATCAGTTTCAAGCTCGACAATGCTATTCAAGGGCGCTGCCGCGTTCCATGTAACGTTGCCGATACCTGCAGAATTAAGCAGGCCCAGAGGCTGCGCACCGACACCGCTCCCATTGATCGCAGCTCTATCGATCTCGATCGCGATAATCTTGCTGAGATCGCTTCGCACCAAATCCTCAACATAGGGATTACTCTGAAGCAAAAGCCGCCGGCTCATCTCAGTCAATCCACCCAGGGTGTGAGGCTCCATTGTTACCTGGCGGAAAGAGGGCTGCGATTCAGTCACCGCAACATTCTCTCCCACCCAGTAAGCCGTCGCAGCATCCGAGAACCCGGGGATCGCGACATTGCCGCGCAGCTGCCCGAGGATAGTAGCGCCCATGCGACGCACAACCATTTTACCCCGCAGGAGCTCAATAAAGCTCGACGCCAGGAGATCCGTTGCAACAAGATTCCCGCCGGCTGCAGCTGCACCAACTGTCAAATCCCTCTTATGCGTTAAAACCTCATCGGGAACGTACATCCCTCTTGGAGGCCGGCCCAGCTTCGACGCAACCGCCTTACTGGCCTCAACCTCGAGGCCGATATCAACACCCCTCTCACCGGCAAGGCCGAGGATTAGACGGGTAAAGCTGTATCGTTCAATCTCTTTTTGAGACATCCCGATATCAGCGCCCCGAGTGCTGTCTATCGGCACTTGATTCCCCATTTTCTCGAGAACCTGCGCGCGGAACTCATCGATGCTCATACCGCTTTCGATTGCTTCATGTGCGAGGTTCGACATCCCCGCGCGATCAGCAATCCCCTGTATCTGAAGAACGCGATCGCGTTCCATTTTCATGTCATCCATTTTTCCTGTACTCCTTGTCAAAATATTTGCCGGCTCCTCTCGTTTCAGCGCTGATATTTCACGTGAGAAATCGACAAACGACTTTCCCGCGCAGATCACAGATTCAGCCTTTTCCAACAGATCCGGCCTTTTAAGTCTTTCCGCCTCGCCTGCTGCCAGGGCGCGGATTAACATCTCGTCGGCGCGTTCATCGGCAGGGGCAGATGTCCATGATTGTCTTTTCATGGCATACCTCTATAAATAAATTTCGTTCGTTTGATTTCCCAGCCTCCGCCGGGAGGCCTTCAGGATGGGGATCCGCCAGGATCCTTCATCGGCGGGTTGTGACTTGCACTTTTAAGGTTTCCTCGATGGCAAGGTATCGGGGGGGCGAGCCAACGCCCCCTGATACCCGAGGAAAAGAAAATCAACGGGCGGCTTTTGTCAGTGCCTTACGGATCCACAAACTCGGCCACCCGCTTAGAACCACAAACGTCACACAAAAAACCCGTACCATCAGGCGACCGGCGCCAGCCGTTACCTAACAGCATCGAAGCCAGGGAAACGTGATCCATAGGGATCGCGCTCTTCCCCTGCACTGTACGACCGCAACCGCGGCATTGAAGGTAAACGGTCATAAGTTTCGGCTTCGTTGTTTCCGTGTTCATGCAACAAATGTATAGCATACGCGCGTTAGTGTCAATAAAAAAACTCAGCGGCTCAACGATAACTTCCAGCATCCGGGAGGAGATAGGGAACAGGCAGGGGCAGCGAACGGACTTACTTCCG
>CAZZCF010000170.1:0-8825 GCA_964652955.1 uncultured Leptospirales bacterium | reverse complement strand
GAAGAAGGTGCTGAAGCTCAAGAATGTCTCCGAAGAGGTCAGGAAGCAGCTTCAGTTGACCGGACTGGTGAAGTAAGGGGGAGCGGATGAACTGTATAATGGTTCGCAACGATCTGTTCAAGATATATTTCCCCGGGTACAGGATAAATACCGGGAGAAAGAATTCATTCAGAAAGTGGGGAAGAGCTGAAGTTCTGGAAAAGGTCAAGACAGTTGGCAAGCAGGGAAGGGAACTCGCTGTTCCGCTGAGCGTTCTTCCCGTTGTTGATGATACGACATTTATTAACGATATAATCAAGGATAACGGTTTGGCCTCAATACTGATTCTCTCCGGCGATTAGAGAGGGGTTGTCGGGGGAGTACGGTGTAGTGCGATAATTGCACGAGGACGGGCTAAACCGGGTGAAAGATAAACCAGGAAAGGAGTGACGACATGAATGAGGTTAAGGAGAAGAAGAAGCTTGAGGAGATGCAGGAGCTCGAGCAGTACGTCACTTTTCTCATCGGGAACGAGACCTATGGTGTCGAGGTGCTGAAGGTTCGCGAGATAATCGGCATGACCGATATCACGTATGTTCCCAATAGCCTCGATTTTATGCGCGGGGTGATAAACCTCCGGGGAACGGTTGTCCCGGTGGTTGATATGCGGAAGAAGTTCAGGATCGAAGAGCGGGAGTACGACATCTTCACGGTGATTCTAATCGTCGAAATAAAGGAAACGCTCATCGGGATGATTGTGGACTCGGTCTCCGATGTCATCGATATTCCGGTGGAGAGCATACAGGACACGCCGCACTTCAGTGCCAACATTGACACTGACTATATCAGGAACATCGGGAAAGCCGGTGAGAATCTCGTTATCATCCTCGATGTGGATAAGATACTGACACCGGAGGAGTTGAACAGGATGCATGCTGACAAGAAGGAGCTCTCATCGGAGCGGGGAAGCGTATAGTGCAGATCGATTTAACAGATGGGGGCCTGCATGTTCCCTTTTGCAGACGAGGAGCGAACAGTCGGATTCTCACGCTCGACGCAGGCGTAGGGGATGTGCGGATTTATTGCGCAGTGGTGTAGTTTATGATCTTGAACGATTTCAAAGATGCGGTTATCACCTGCAAATTCGGCAGGGGGATAACCTTCATAAATCCCGTTGCGGAGGAGATTACCGGATGGGAGAAGGATGAGGTCGTCGGGAGGGATCTCGATGAAATCCTCATGCTCGAGATCGGGAATGCCCGCGAAGAGCTGGGAAGCGTTATCGAGAGGGTGAAGAGAGCGAAGCGGGTGCTCTGCCTCGAAACGCCGGCAGTCCTGACCAGCAGAGACGGGCAGAGGGTGCCGGTCGACGGCAGCGTTGCGCCAGTCAGGGATATGCGTGGCGAAGTTATCGGCATTACCGTGCTTCTGTTCAGGGACGGTCACTACGCATCATGCGAAGATGAGTGGACACAGCGGTACCGGTGCCATCACGAGCTTCTCGTGGAGTATCGGACTGAAGAGTTGAGAAATCTCAATGAACAGCTTCAGAAAGAGATTCGCAGCAAGGAGTTCATGGAGGATGCGCTCCGGCAGAGCAGCATGAAGTTCAGGAATCTGGTGATGAATATCCCCTGCGTCATCTATCAGCGTGCGCTCGATCTGTTCTGGACCATGTACTATATGAGCGACGAGATCGAACGGATTACGGGCTATACCGCTTCGGATTTCGTGAAAGATATTATTCTATCGTATAAGAGCATTATACATCCTGAAGACAGGGAGCATGTTGAAGAGACCATTGAACGGCAGCTCGGGCTGCACCGCTCGTTCGAGATTGAGTACCGTATCCTTCACCGTGACGGAAGCATGCGGTGGGTCAGCGAGAAGGGGAGGGGAGTATACGGCACAGACGGGACGATTCTGTGGGTTGATGGCTCCATATCCGATATTACCGAGTCGCGGGAGGTGCAGAGAGAGCTCCGGGAGTACCGGGAGCGGCTTGAAGAGATTGTCGAGGAGCGAACACGCGAGCTCGAGGAGGTAAACGAGCTGCTCAGGGAGGATATTCAGGAACGGGAGCGTGCGGAAGAGCTGCTGAGGGAATCCGAAGAGCTGCACCGGATCATTCTCAGCTCGATATCGGACGCCGTTTTCATCACCGATGATAACGGCTTTTTTACCTTTATCTGCCCCAATGTGCGGCATATATTCGGATGCTCATTCGACGAGGTTCGGGAGCGCGGAACCATTCACTCCCTTCTCGGCGAAGACTTCTTAGACATGGAGGAATTGCAGGAAGCCGGCGAGATCGCCAACCTCGAGGTGTTGGTGAAAAGCGGGACGGACCGGCGACGCACGCTTCTGGTGACGGTCAAATCCGTTGATATTAAAGGGGGGACGCTCCTCTACTCCTGCCGGGACATTACCGAGAGAAAGACGCTCGAGGAGCGACAGCGGCTGGCGACGCATATTCTTGAGCTGATCAACCGGATCAGAGAAAAGGGGGAGCTGATCAGTCAGATCATTGCGACCATCAGGTCGCATGAAGATCTATACGGCGTCTGCATTAAGCTTATAAAGGAAGTTATGCAGACCGGCAATGAGATGATAACCCGTAATGAGGAGCCTCCCGAAACGGAAAAGTATTGCGATTCGGATCATGAGGACTTCTTCAATATTATTGAAGATGAGCCATTTCTCGAATGTATGAACGAAGCCGTTCTCAACGGGAGGGTGAATCCATCGTTGCTCTGCTTTACCGACAACGGTAGCTTCTGGACGAACAGCGCGAAGGAGCTGTTCTTAAGTCCCGTCACATGTGATGTGAGCGGATCAGATGTCGCATGCATGGTCGGGAAACTTGAATCGATCGCTATCATCCCCATCCGCTGGGGGAAGCGGATAATCGGCCTCCTGCAGCTCTTTGATCGGCGATGTCATGTGTTCACGCCGGATATCATTCATTTTTTCGAAGGGGTGGGCTCCAGCATCGGAACCGCGCTCATGTGGATACGTGCGGGGGAGCAGCTGAAGGAGTCCCTCAACGAGAAGGAAGTTCTCCTGCGCGAGATTCATCACCGGGTGAAAAATAACATGCAGGTTGTATCGAGCCTCATCAATCTTCAGGCGAAGAGAATATCCGATGATGCGGTTCGTGAGATATTCACCGAGTGCAAGAACCGAATATACTCTATGGCGCTGGTGCATGAGAAGCTCTACAAGTCCAGTGACCTGGCAAATGTTGACTTTGCTCAGTATGTCGATGAGCTGACGACGAGGCTCATCAGCACCTATAATAATCCGGGCAGCACTATTAATCTCAGGAGTGATATTTCCGATGTTCGTCTCGGCGTCGACGTTGCTGTGCCCTGCTCTCTGATTATCAACGAGCTGATCTCCAACTCGTTGAAGCACGCCTTTCCCGACGGGAGCGGAGAGATACATATTGAATTTACATCGAATAATGGCAATTATTACCTCGCGGTGAGCGATAACGGGATCGGTATTCCGGATATCGACCTGGAGAACTGCGAGACACTTGGCGTACAGCTGGTGACCGGTCTCGCCAAACAGATTGGCGGCACCATCGATCTGGATAACAGAAGCGGGACGAGATTCTCTATTACCTTTCCCGCAAACCGTTAAGCATCGATTGATTATAACGATATCATTTGATCCCGGGAGCGATAATGTACAATGGCTGAGTCGAAAGCACTCAATGTTGTTCAAACCGTCTTCCAGCCTCTGGATGACCGTGAATTCGATATGTTTCGATCGGTCGTCTACAGCGAGTGCGGAATCTGGCTCTCCGATGCGAAAAAAGCGCTGGTTCAGTCCCGTCTCATGAAGCGGCTCCGCCAGCTCAAAATGTATGATTACCGGGACTACCTTGAGTACCTCAACAACAATTATCACGAGGAGAAGTCGAACTTTATAAACTGCATAACAACCAATAAAACCGAATTCTTCCGCGAGCCCTATCACCTGGAGTATATGACTAAACACATTCTCCCCCCCCTTGTCGAACAGGGCAGGGAGAGAGTGCGCATATGGAGCGCCGGATGCTCAACCGGCGAGGAGGCCTATACTATTGCGATAACGATGCTCGAATTCTATCGTGGGAGGAGGATGCCCGATATCAGGGTGCTCGCAACCGATATCGATACCGCTGTTCTTCGTATTGCGATCGACGGTGTGTATGCGGAGGATGCAGTTAAGCGAATAAGCCCGGCCCTCACGAGCAGATATTTTCTGCGGGGAAGGGGGAGTGCGCGTACATACTATATGGTAAAGGACGAGGTGAAAAATCTCATACGATTCAGGCACCTGAACCTCTTGAATGAGCGGTATCCCATGAAATCCTGCTTCGACGTTATATTCTGCCGGAATGTATTCATCTATTTTGACCGGGAGTCGAAACGGAAGGTGCTGGAACAGTTTTACCGGCATCTCGATGATACGGGATATCTGATTACGGGGCTTGCGGAATCGATAACCGGCGAGCGGGATCTCTTCCTGTTGAAGGAGAAGTCAATTCACCAGAAAGTGCCGCGTCCGGAAGGAGAACTCTCGGTGAAGAGCACAACAGGACGGGCGGTATGACGCAATTGGTCGGCAACGGAGCGCGTGTTATGATTGTCGAGGATGAGCCGATTATTGCGATGGAGATAAAAGCGACCCTTGACGGGCTCGGATATGATGTCACCGCCGTGGTGACCTCCGGCGAGGAGGCTGTCGAAAAAGCATCGGAGTGCACGCTGGACATCATGCTCATCGATATCACCCTCTCCGGCGAAATAAGCGGGATAGACGCGATCAACAGGATACGGGAGAAATATGACATCCCGTTCGTCTTCCTGACCGCGCATACCGATGAGAAGGTATTCAGAAGCGCCATCGAAACGAAACCGTACGGCTATCTGGTCAAGCCTGTCGGGAAGAGCGAGCTGTATACGACCATCGAGACGGCGCTGCAGCGCTATCTGCTGGAGAAGCGGCTCCGCGAGTCGGAGGAGAAGTACCGAATGCTCTTCAATTCCGTCAATGATGCCATTTTCGTTCACCTGCCGGAGGGTCGCTTCCTCGACGTCAACCGGGTTGCCTGCGAGCGCCTCGGCTACTCGCGTGAAGAGCTCCTCCGGATGTCGCCGGCCGATGTAGACACCCCTGAATTTGCAGAGAGGATTCCGGAGCGGCTGCGGGAGCTGTCTGGCCGGCCGGCTCTCTTCGAGACCGCGCACGTGACCAGAGATGGCAGCGTTATTCCCGTTGAGCTGAGCAGCAGGGAGATCAACTACGGCGGCATGAAGGCCGTTCTCAGCATCGCCCGCGATATCACCGAGCGCAAGCGCTTTGAGCGGCGGCTCAACGAGAGCGTGCAGCAGTTCCGACTCGTCGCCGAAAATGTGAAGGACATTCTCTGGATAGTCGATATCGGCATGTTGAAGCTTACCTGGGTCAGCCCCTCCGTGATAAATGTGCTGGGATACACCCCGGAGGAGGCCATTCGACTGAAAATATACGATCTCTTAACGCATGAATCCCTTGAGGAGGCGATGTCGCTTTTCGCTGAAGAGGTCGACAGGGAGGGGGATGGAAACGCCGATCCCTGCCGGTCGACAACAATAGTGCTTGAGGCGTATCATCGGGATGGGAGCAGGCACTGGATTGAAACGACCGTCAAGGCGATACGGGATGAGGAGGAGCGGATAACCGGCATCATCGGCGCCTCTCGGGACATCTGCTGGCGGAAGGAGGCCGATCAGAAGCTGAAGCGCGATGTTGCGGTAAGCGAGGCCGTTGCCGAGCTCTCGAAATCGCTTATTGCGGAGCGGTCGATTGATGAGGTATCGCAGATAGTACTCGATTTTGCAAAGCGCCTCACGGAGAGCGAGTTCGGCTTTGCGGGGTATCTCGATCCACAGACGGGTTATCTCACCTGTTCCACCATGACTCGTGATATCTGGGAGCGGTGCAACATCCAGGATAAGAGTATATTCTTCGAGAAGCATGGTGGTCTCTGGGGATGGGTGCATGAGAAGAGGGAGCCGCTCCTGAGCAATTCGCCAGGGACGGATCCCCGATCGGCGGGGATTCCCGAAGGGCATCTCCCCGTCCGGCGCTTCCTCTCGGCGCCGGCAGTCTTCGGCGATGCGCTCCTTGGACAGATTGCCCTCGCAAATGCGAAGCGTGATTATAATCCTGATGATCTGCATCTCGTCGAGCAGTTTGCCATGCTCTACGCCCTGTCGGTTAAGAGAGCACGGGATGAGGCGCAACTGTTGAAAACTATCAGGGAGAAGGAGACGCTTCTGAAAGAGGTGCATCATCGGGTGAAGAACAATCTTCAGATTGTTCTGAGCCTTTTGCAGATGCAGGAGACCCGCTATGGGGATGCTGATGTTATCAGCGCGCTTCAGGCTCCGCGTGATCGCATCAGGGTCATGGCGCTCGTGCACGAGCGGTTGTACGGATCAAAGGATCTGGCGAGAATTGATCTCGCCGGGTACGTGAACGTGCTGGCACGACAGCTCTATCAGACCTATGTCAGGAATCCGAACAGCATTGCACTCTCACTCGAGACGCAGAGCGTCTGTCTGAATATCAATCAGGCTATCCCCTGCGGGCTGATAATCAACGAGCTGATCACCAATGCCTTCAAACACGCTTTTCCCGAAACAGGAGGGGAGAAGGGAATGGTAAATATCTCGCTCCGCCTCCTCGGCAACAAGCTGGTTGAGATTACCGTGGCGGACAACGGTGTGGGCATATCGGAGGAGGTGGATGTCAATTCCAGCACCTCGCTCGGCATGAAGCTCGTTTCACTTCTGACAACGCATCAGCTTATGGGTGAGCTGGATGTCAGGCGGGAAAGGGGTACGTCAATTACCGTGAGATTCGCATTGCAGCAGTAAAGGATTGATACTTATGAAAAATGGGTTTCGACCGCTCATGCAGGGGGTAGCGGAGAGCGAACGAGGAGGAGAGATCATGCGGTATGAATGGTGCAACCAGGCCTGCGAAATTCTCAGCAGCGAGCGTTCGCGGCTGTACGCTTTCAAGTGCGATGTAACGTCCATTTTTGAGGATATGGGCGGCTTTCTCCTCTCGACCTCCGATCAGCTGAGTTCCTTTCAGAAGATAATGACACCCTATGTCGATTATTTTTACCCGACAGACGAAACTCTGGATGAGAGCTTTCTGCGTGAGGTGGTGGATCCCTGCGAGAACGAGATACTCTCGGCAATAGATGAGGCGCTTTGCATCTCCGATGAGGATGAGACCGTGTACAGGCAGCTCGCCGATGAAATCGCGAAGGTGCTCGGGATACGAAAAAATGTGGAGCGCATTCTCGGCGTCGTGGAGGCCATAGAGATATATTCGATAAATACCATACTAATCGCGACCAGAGGGGGGAGCGAGGGATATGCGCTGTCGAGAATATCCGAGGAGATGGGCAAGCTCTCGCATCGGGCGAATGAGATATCTGAAACCTGGCGGAGGGAGCTT
Organism: uncultured Leptospirales bacterium; assembly: GCA_964652955.1. Taxonomy (GTDB): domain Bacteria; phylum Spirochaetota; class UBA4802; order UBA4802; family JAKQUI01; genus CAZZCF01. Next base: position 1,334 of record CAZZCF010000170.1, on the reverse strand, counting down.
GACGAGCTCGAGGAGATGTCCCGCTCATTCGGGGCGCAGTGCGAGCGGCTCGTCGGCCTGAGCAAAGAGAGCCTCTCCCGGATACGGTTTGCGAGCAGCACGGTATTCGATGATATCAGAAATACCCTCAATGACCAGTCCTTCAAGGCACATGAGATTCTCGGGTATGCGGATGAGATCGGTCTCTCCATCGGGAGCATATTGAATTCGCTTCAGATCGAAGACATTGTGCGGCAGGATATTGACAAGGTGATGTCGCTGACAGAGGAGCTGGAGACCTTCCAGGACGGGGAGAGTGCCTCTGGCAGCCCGGTCGACGATGAGGGCCGCAGGCTCTTGAAGGTGTTCGTAGCGATTGCCATGTCAAAGCTCGAGGCGATACGGGAGAACCTGATTCCGCTCATCGATGGAACCGAGGAGTGCTGTGACGGGATAGCGCAAACGATGAATAAGTTCACTTTTCACTTGCACCGATCCGGAGTAAGCGACGATGCGGAACGGGGGGGAGAAACGCTCGATGTGTATGCGAAGCTTGAGAAGCTGAAGGGGGAGTCGCTCGAGCTCATCGAGGAGATTATCAACGGCAAGAGGGACGTATACGAGGTATCGAATCGAATCGGCGCTACGATGCAGCGGTTTGAGAAGCACTTCTCCGAGCTGATGAGCATCGCCAAGCGGTTCGAGACGGTCAATATAATTACCAGAATCGAGCTGGCGAAGCACCCCGATCTCCGGAGGTCGATGGAAACGGCGCTCACCGACGTGTGGAAGCTCCCCTCGGCGATGAAGATCCTTCTCGAAAATGCTCTGGAACAGCATCAGAAGGTAAGCAGGAACATAGTCGAATCGATAACACTCTTCGGTTCGAGCTCGCAGCGACAGCAGGATCGCCTGCGAAATTGCATGAGCTCAATAAAGAGAATATCGGTGAAGCTCTCTGAGTCGAAGAAGTATTACGGTGACATATCGGAGGAGATCGGGGATATCTGTTCAAGGATCATGGGATATCTGCAGGGGGGAAGAGAGCGGCTGGAGAACATCCGGGACAGCATGCGCGTCTTGACAAACACGACGGAGCAGCTTCAGGCAGAGGAGGGAGAGCGTGAAAGCGGATCGGCATTCTCCCTCGAACGGGATGATGCCGATCTGTTTGAGAAGTATCTTCAGCATGCCGTTATTGAAGAATCGCGCAGGAAAATACTCGAATCGGCGATTTCGGATATGCTGACCTTGAGCGCCAGGCAGGAGGTTCGCATCTTTTAGGCGCTGCTGAAAGTTAATCTTTGGTACGATACCTATTTAAAAGGAGGCATTGATGAAGCGTATTTTAGTTA
>CAZZCF010000169.1:0-8934 GCA_964652955.1 uncultured Leptospirales bacterium | reverse complement strand
AATTCCTTCCATTTCAGCAGGTGGATTTATATTGCCTTTATCTGAGCTTAATCTTTCGGTGCTTTTTATTCATCAAGTAGTTTATCAAATACCAATAAAATATATTTTCAGGAGGCTGATTAGTATGCGATTAAGGAATCTTCTGACTGTCCTGCTTGCTGTGCTGGTATTTTCAGCGAGCGCGCTTATGGCCCAGGAAAAGGCTGAAAAGAAAATGAAGCTGGAGGGTCTGGCGTTCATCAACTGGCATACCATGATGACAGACAGCACGGATAATGAAGGCGGCGAGAAGGAGAACACCTTTCAACTGGAGCGTGTGTATCTCACCTGGAAGTCGTCCTTCGCAAACGGATGGAGCGCGAGGGTTACCACCGATGTGGAGAACTCCCGTTCCTATGAAGATGTTGAGATTGAAATCAACGATGCCGTGGATGATGGTGGAAACGGGGACGGCGTTGTCGATGCTGATGAAATCGACGCCACCATCAAGTCAAAGACCAAGTACGCCCTCTATATCAAGTACGCCTACGTCGAGAAGGCGTTCGAGATTGATCCCCTGAAGGCGAAGTTCACCTTCGGCATGATCGAGACGCCGATGATCGGCTTTGTCGACAAGCTCGCCGATCAGCGGTGGGTGCATAAGAACTTCATTGACGACGCGAAGGGCATTCTCATCAAATCCAACGGGAAGTCATACGGGATTGACAATTCGGCGGACATGGGCGCTTCGCTCAAGGTGAGCGCCATGAAAATGGTCGAAATTGAAGTGGCGGTGACCAACGGCGAAGGCTACAAGGACACTGATGAATCCGAAGACGATGCCAAGAACGAGGGAAAGGCATATTACGGACGAGTGACCATCTCTCCAATCGAGCAGCTCAAGATCTCCGGTTTTTACCGAAGAGAAGGACTGGATAACGATGAGGGCGATTTCCACAAGGGATACTACGGCGGCGGCATTGCATGGGTTGATAAAAAGCTCATCATGGTTGGCGCCAATTACCTTGTTGTCTTTGAAAAGGATGACGGCGAGGATCTCGCAGGAACGCAGGTTGACGGTACCGAAGAGAAGTACGAAATGTCGATCATCGACGCCTGGGTAACCCTGAAGTTCGACACCATCGTCGGCATGCCGCTCTTTCTGATGGCTCGCTACGGAATCGGCGACACCGGCCACAAGGAAGGGAAGACCACCTACATGGGCGCCGGTCTCGGTTATCAGTTCGATGATAACGTCCGGTTCATTGCCCACTACGATCAGTACGATAATGAGCTCGCCGATTACGGCGAAGAGCCGAATCCGTCAGCGAAATTCTCAGTCAAGTGTGAGGTGAAGATATAATTTGACCGCGAGAATTCGTATTTTAAATAAAAAATCCCCCACGTTGATTGGGGGATTTTTTATTTATCTGTTGATAATATTGTGGATTGTGATATAATCCTGCCATATAATAGCCACAGGCGAAACCTCGACGTTTCGCCTGTGGCTATCTTCAGGGAGGCCTCCATGAACCGCATTCTTGTGATTATGTCTCTCGTTCTTATCTTTCTTGTTCCCGGATGCTCACCCGGAACGGATGACAGCGCTCGAGAGACCCCGGGCGAGCGCGCTCCCGTTATCGGAATGACCATCCCTGCGGGCACGTTCGATGCTTTTTATAAAGGGGAGATTACGCGGATAAAGCTCTCCGATTACCGGGGGAAGTGGCTGATTCTCTTCTTCTATCCCGCAGATTTTACCTTCGTCTGTCCCACCGAGCTCCGCGAGATGGCCGAGTACTACGACCGGTTCCGGAAAAGTGGCGCCGAGGTGCTTGCGATAAGCACCGATTCGGCCTATGTGCACCGGGCCTGGCATGAGCAGAACGGGGCGGTTCAGAAGGTGCGGTACCCGATGCTCTCCGATCGGTCGGGTGCCCTCTCCCGGGCGCTCGGCGCTTATGTCGCCGGGAAGGGAATCTCGGTCCGGGCGAGCTTCGTGGTCGATCCCGACGGGATAATCGTCGCCGCCGAATTCCACGACGAGAGCATCGGGAGGAGCGCTGCCGAGCTCCTGCGGAAGCTCGAGGCGGCCGTCGCCGTGCGCGCGCATGAGGGGGATTTCTGCCCGGCGGCGTGGAATCCGGGCGATGAGATGATTACGCCGAAATGACACCGGCATATTTTATCGATTTTTTTGCGGTACTTCCCCAAGCGACACCTCGAGGTGTCGCTTGGGGGGTTGAATAATATTTATATAAAAAATATAATTAGCATATAATTGTGTTATATCAATTATTTTATTATTGACATATTGCATGCGTAACATGTAGCAATATAGTCAGTTCTCTTTATTCATATAACAATCTCAAGGTGATCTTCTGGAATGTCTCCTTGGGATTGTTGATGATTCTATACTTCCGGAGGTTTACTATTATGAGAATAAACGGCCTTTTAAGAATTATGTTCGCCTTGCTGCTCGTCGCAACTTTCGCTCTCTTCATGACCGGCTGTCCCTGGGACGATGATGAGGATGAAGCAAGCTGCACTGATGCAGCTACAAATGCAATTGATGTTTACATTGGTGAGGAATATACACAGAATGAAATATGTACTGAATTAGATGCAGAAATTGATTCTTGGGGTGCTCCTGATTTGGCTGAATGCGTTGCCAAGGATCCTGGTGATTTCAGATCATTTGCTATTGACGAGCTATCCGTTTGGTGCGTAGATGATAATTGGTCACAGAGTGTTATTGATTGCGTTGATGAAAGTGATACAGTTGCCGAGTTGTACATCTGTGAATAATTGATACTTTTGATTTTCATTTATTGTTACTACGCATACTTATATAAGACTTTTACAGGTGTACGGGGCCGCATTGAGTGTTATAATGTGCGCGCCTTTGTTTTAATTTTTAGAAAATCCTTGAGAAATTCGGGGCTTTTCTAATAGTAAATCGCTTGTTGTATCAATGCCGTTTTAGGATGCATGTAGATTTTATCCTTAAGGAGGTTTTTAGCATGAGAACAAAAGGGCTGTTGAAGATACTGTTCACTCTTCTGTTCGTGACGAGCTTTGCCTTTTTCATGACCGGCTGTCCCTGGGATGATGAGGATGATGAGCTTGACTGTGCGAATGCTGGCAGAAATGCTGAAGAAATTTTGTGGAGTAAGTTTAGTGGAAATCAGGCTGGTATATGTACTGATCTCTACGACACATTTGATATCGACTATGATGATTATCAGGATTGTCTTGACATTGATGCGGGAGACTGGGATCAGGATTACGCCATTGCCGAGATGCGGGCCTGGTGCGAAGAGGAGTGGACTGAAAGCGATGTGAACTGCGTGAAAGCGGCAGAAGACTACACTGATCTGGTAGCTTGTCATAATGATTAGGATATATTTTTAATTACCACCTCACAGGCGACACGTCGACGTGTCGCCTGTGAGGTGTGGTAATGCGATTATAAAATCCCCCACGAAATGCGGGGGATTTTTCTATTTTCTGCCGGCGGCACGGTTCGTTGTCGCCCCGAGACCTCTGCGGGGTTTATTCCATCCGTGATGGAAGCGCGAGCGTGGCGGGTTGCCGCACCCGGGCGACATCGCAATTGCATGACAATCCCCCACGCGGCGCACCCTTTTCCATTTGACAAAACTCGATTTCCATATAACACTAAACCGATCATAGTGTTATAAATTTAATAAGAGATATAATCTTTTATTTTCCTCTGCGCCTCTGTGGCGGGAATGAATCGCATATGTACCATATTGCCATCAGATTCTACGAAGAATTGAACGATTTTCTGCCGCGCGATCAGCGCAAGCGTGACATCGATTTCACCTTCGGGGGGAGGCGCTCGGTGAAGGATCTCATCGAGTCCTTCGGCGTTCCGCACGTCGAGGTGGACCTTATACTCGTCAACGGCGAATCGGTGGATTTTTCCTGTATTGTCGCGGACGGTGACAGGATAAGCGTCTATCCGGTTTTCGAGTCGCTGGAGATCGAAACGGTCAACCGGCTCCGACCCTCGCCGCTGCGGGACACCCGTTTTGTCCTGGATGTGCATCTCCGAAAGCTCGCGCGGCGCCTCCGCCTCCTGGGATTCGATATCGACTATGCCGACGGCCGCGACGACGATGAGCTCGCCGATATCGCCGAGCGGGAGAACCGCATCCTGCTCAGCAGGGACCGGCAGCTCCTGATGCGGAGAAAGGTTTCGCGCGGCATTATCATCCGGAACACCGATCCCGACGAGCAGATTGTCGAGGTGCTCGAGCGGCTCGATCTCTGGGAGCGGATAGAGCCCTTTTCGCGGTGTATCGATTGCAACGGCCCTATTGTGTCACTCCCCGCTACTTCCGAGCACTTTCATGAGGTCAGGGAGCGGATACCGCCGGGCGTGCTCGAGTGGTGCACGGAGTACTTCGAGTGCGCTCGCTGCGGGAAGATATACTGGAAGGGGAGCCATTACGATAAGCTGATGAGAATTGTCGGTAGTATTATGGAACGGAAAAGTTAAAATCCTATCGCACTCCGGTGCTCTGTATCCGGTATTATATATATGAAGATTCTGCTCATTTATCTCTGCAATTATGAAGACCGGCATGATCACTACATCGCGCTGATGCCGGTGGGCCTCGTCTCGCTGGCAGCCTCTCTCGAAAAGGATCATGAGGTGATTCTGGCCAACTTCTCTCAGACGGGCTCCCGCCGCGCGCTCGCCAAAATCGGAGAGCTGAAGCCGGAGCTCGTCGGAATATCCCTTTACACGCATAACCGAACCGACTCGCTCCGGCTCGCGAAGGAGATCAAGAAAAAGCTCCCTCGAACGGTGGTGGTTGCCGGCGGTCCTCATGCGACCTTTCTCGCCGATGCGCTCATCGAGCAGGGCGGCATTGACTATGTGATTCCGGGCGAGTCTGAGCGAGCCTTTGCCGGGCTCATTGGAGATCTGGAGCGGGGGGAGCGCCCGCAGCCGGTCGTGCCGTCACAGGCAGTGGATGATATCGATTCACTCCCGTATCCTTCTCAATTCGGGGGAATGCTTATCGATATCGACCCGAACGAGCAGTACAAGTATCTGATCACCTCGAGGGGATGCCCGGCTGACTGCACCTTCTGCTGTTCTCCCGCCTTCTGGAAACGACGGGTGCGGTTCAGAAGCGCCGAGAATGTCGTCGATGAGATGGAGTATCTCCACCGGCGCTACGGCATCATCTACTTTTCGATGCGGGATGATAACTTCACCATGAAGAAGAAACGGGTGATGGACTTCTGCAGGCTCATTCGGGAAAAAGAGCTCTTCGTGATGTGGAATTGCCAGTCGCGCGTCGATGCCGTTGATGAAGAGATGCTCATCGAGATGAAGCGGGCAGGGCTCGAGCATATTCAGTACGGCGTGGAATCCGGCTCCGAGCGGATTCTCAGGCGATACCGGAAGGGAATTACCATCGGGATGACCGAGGATGCCGCCCGGCTGACACGGCGCGTCGGCGTCTACCTCTCCGTCTACCTCATGGTCGGAATGGAGGGTGAGACACGGAGCGATATCAGAAAGACGAAATCGCTGATACGGCGCATCCTTCCCGGTGACGGCATCGTTTCACCGGTCGCGCTCTACCCGGGAACGGAGCTCTACCGGACGCTCAGAGAGCGGGGAGCGATCTCCGATGCGGTGTGGTTTCAGAAGAGTGATGCGGGCATTTTTCTGCGTGATGAGGATGAGATGCGGGAGTGGATGCTGGAGCTGCTTCAGTGTATTTCCCTGATTCGCAATAAGTCGTGGTATCGCGATCGCGATTTTCGAAAGCATCGACAGGTTGTCGGCGAGGAGTGCTGGGTGACGGATATCCTGGAGGGGGACTACTATCTGGACGAGGAGCGATATGATGATGCCGTTCGCTGCTACGGGCGGGTGATGTCGCGGTATCCCCGTAATCCCTGGGGATTTCTCAGGATGGGGAAGCTGCATTTCATGAAGGGTGATTTCCCTGAAGCCGAGGAGTTCTACGAGCAGATGGTAAAGCTGGTTCCCGCCTACTTCGGCGGGTGGCTCAAGCTCGCCGAGAGCCAGCATGTGCAGGGAAAGAAAAAAGAGGCGCGCTTGAGCATCGATGAGGCGTACCGGCGAAATCCTTTCGACTTCAGGATTCGGAATATCAGGAGGCTGCTGCGGTGAGGGGTGAAATTTTTCGAGGGCCCTCTTGTGCGGCTCTTCGCCGCGTATCATCCTTCGATTTTGTCAATTTTGTTATTGACCTTGTCAGCAGGTATATTTAACCATTCAAGGATTCAGTATTAATTCATTTATGATTAAACAGCAGGACAGCGTTTTGCAGTATTCAGAGCACTGCCATTCCTGTCTCTGTTCACGCTCATTGCTTATGCCGGCACATCCCGATTGACGATGGTGATGGTTGCAGCAATGCAGAATAAAACATGCAGCATTCATGAGGAGGGGTGATGAAGAGAGAGTGCATCGGACTAAGCGGTATCATTGTCTCTGTGATTATCTTTGTAGGATTTCTGTTTATTGCAACGGTCCCCCTGGATGCACAGGTCAACTGGGAATCTGAGCATGCGGAGGCTGCGGCGGAGGGTATCATCAATGTGACCTCCTCGATTCTGGCCGATTCCCTGACACCGATGACGCACTATGAGGAGGGGGACTGGATGGCTTCGCTGGTACCCGCCTATTTCGACGTGTCGCGGCTCTACGACGATCCGGATCTGCGGGGTGACGATCTCACGGGATGGGGCTTCGGCTTCGGCGGCGGATACGCCCTCACCGACAGGTGGATGGTGTACGGCATTCTCTCCGGAATGAATGCCGAGGGAACGGCCTACGATGAGGAGTATCCCGATATTGAGGCCGACGTCGACTATTCGCTCTATACGCTCAATGCCGGCCTCGGCTTTGATATCATCGGGGGAGGGAGATGGTCGATACCGCTCTTTCTCGGGGTGAGCCTGCAGCGCTACAGTGCCGATATAGCTTTCGATCCCCTTGACGAGCCGCCGCTGCACACCGAGGTGGACGTTACCGCCGACGGTTTTCTATACGCCGTTACCGCCGGGATGGCAATTTCCGGTGAGTTCTTCAACCGGTTTCGTATCACCCCCTACTTTCTGATGATACGGAGCCTGAATAAGCCGGAGATAACGGCCGAGGTACGGCAGGATATCACATTCCCCTTTCCACAAACACTCTCCGGGGATTTTGATCTCGAGCTCGATCCGGTGCAGGCCGGCATGGTCGGCCTGAGCCTCACCTTCCTGAGCGGGAGCTCCTGGTCAATTTCTCTCTCGGTGGGAGGATATCTCGCCTCGTCGTCGGGATATTACAACGATATCTTCCTCGACGGGCTTGAGATGAAATCGGTGGCGGTTATTTTTTCGTATACCGGTATCGCTTCCGAGAATCAGCCGTCTCAATAGAACAGCCCGCACATAAATCGATACTTATCGGTCTTCCGATGCGGAGCGCCGCCACAGATAGAGGGCGATCGATGTCGCGACGGCTGCGTTGAGCGATTCTATCGAATCGGCGATGGGAATCGCGATGGCATTTGCTCTCAGCGGTTCGGGAAGCCCCGGGCCCTCTATCCCGGGCAGCAGGAGGAATTGCTCGGGGAAAATAATCGAATCGATATTCACTCCCCGCTGATCCAGGGTGAATATATCTGCCCTCATGTCGGGGCCTGTGATCTCAACTATACCCGGTCCGGCAGAGAGCGGTGCACGGAATACCGCTCCGCCCGACGAGCGTATCGCTCTGGGATGGAAGGGATGTGCCGCCTCCCTGAGGAGAATTATCCGGCTGACTCCGAATCCCACGGCTGATCGGATAACGGCACCGACATTGTTCGGGTCCTGGAAGGGGATCAGGAGATTGCAGCCGCGTGCCAGTGAGCCGTCCCATTCCGGTATATCCGGGATGCGAGCGATGAGCAGGGGGTCCTTTGTTTTAAAGGTGTCGATATCGTTGTAGAGCTGCTTCTTGAGGAGATAGAGGGATTTCCGCTGCGAGAAATCGCTCAGCGCATCGTTTATCTCTTTATCGTTCTCCGAATAGCCGTCATAGATGATCAGCGCCTCGCAGCGATCCGGAAAATCGCGTGTCATCTCGACGATCTGCTTCCTGCCGGCTATGATCGCTTTCCGATGCTTTCTGATGCCATCGACATCGACGAGCTTTCTGATATCCCGATACGTTTTATTCTGCCCCGAGATAATGGGATGGCCGATAGTCTCCTTCTGATCCCGGAGGATGCGGTAGAGCACCCGCCGCTCCGGCGAGGTCTTCCTGAAGATCAGGAGCCGCCGATCGTATGCGGTATTGGGGAGGGTATAGGGGATGTCCTCTGTCAGCGAGAAGGTGGAGCGAATCTCTTCGGAAAGTGCACTGAGCTCTTCGTCAGCCCCGGGGCCCTTCATGAAGATTACCGTCCCCCTTTCAGGCAGGAAGTGCGCGATGCGGGAGAGGGTTTTATCAACCGGTTCGAGCGCCCGGGTGATAACACCGGCGACGTCAAAAAACGAGTGCTCTGACACCATGTGCGGGTAGAGGGAGGCATCCTGCAGTGCGAGCTCGTCGATAACCGTGCTTAAAAACGAGACGCGGCGCTTCCGTCCCTCGGAGAGGATCAGCCGGAGATCCGGTTTGAGTATCTTCAGGGGGATGCCGGGGAAGCCGGCGCCCGTTCCGATGTCGAGAAGCGAAGGGGGGAGCTCGATGAGCTCTGTCACGTATGCCGAATCGATGAAATGCTTGATGATGATATCCTCAAAGTTACGCAGCCTGGTGAGATCCTCATCTTCATGCTCCCGGAGGAGAAGGTAGTACTTCCAGAAGGCGCTGTACTCCGCGTCCCGGAGACGGAACCCGGATTTTTCGAAGAGAGCTCTCATCTGTTCCGGGGTTGATTTCCTCTTCATGATCATAAC